>JBILRK010000325.1:0-3843 GCA_044372705.1 Saprospira sp.
CAATTGGGTCAGCATAAGGAAATCGTCGCGCCAATACTTGGCATCACCGCCTTTCATGTCAACACTCACAATACGGTAGCCCTCCTCGGCAGATGTATTAAAAACCAGACATCCTTTATCGAGGTTTTCGATATTCGTGCCTTCATCGAAGTATAATTCCCAGTCATTGTCTTCGTCGAGTCTGAGTTTCAGAAATTTGTCGCGTGTCTCTACTTTGAAAATACCTATGGCGTCTACCAGTTCATCGTTCAATACAATGTCCTCGAAATGCGCTACATACAATTCGCCATCATTTATTTTATTGTGATCCGAACATTCGTAGAGCTGTCGCAGTATATTTACCGATTCTTCATAGAAAAGTTCAGTACTGTATGGGTCCTCAAAAATATGGCTGCAATAATTAAAAAGTTCATTCATGCTCAATTCAACACTATGTCCAAAATGATAGAAAATATCGGTCTTGAAATGTGATAGAAAGAACTTCTGCAAGTCTGTTTTAAAGCCATCGTCTTTTAACTGTAGGAGTTTTTTGGACGGGAAAATGCCTTCCTGCCTGCTTTTATTCCCCACTCTGTGTAAGGCTAGCTTACTTATTTTAGCTTCTGTAAAAATGATATCATTGTTCATTTGAACTTGTTTTTTGTTTTAGAGGGTAAAAATAAGTTATAATTCTGAACTTTTTTTAGCAAAAAAAGCCCCGCTTCCTGAGAGGAAACGGGACCCACACTATAAGAACACCCAATTAAAACCTTTTATAGAATCAAAAATTCAAAGACAATGCCAATAGAAACGCTTAGCACTACAATAATTTTATGTTATAGTTTATGAAGGATTTAAAGAAATTTCTAACATATATTCTGAAATTTGTACTTCTATTTAACATTCTATAGTTATGCAAGATCAATCGGCATTCAGGGTATTTTTTAATGGGCATCTAAATCCAATTCTTCGCGAATTTGAGGAAAAACGTCGCAGGCTTTTGCTGGAATTGGGTGTATTATTATCGATTACGATTGGGGTATCAATCTTTCTGATTTTTAGTAACAATTTAGCAATTTTACTATTCGTTCCTATACTGCTTTGGGGTATCTATGCATACCTGACAAATAAAATTGAAAAGCATATTCAGGCATTCAAACCTCGGATAATTCCCGATATGCTGAGCTTTATGAAAGCAGATGCAACCTATAGTTCCAAAGCTTTTATCAGTAAAGATAAATTTATAAAATCGGGTATTTTTGGAGTCGATCCCTCCCTTTTTCGTGGCGAAGACATGATTGAAGGAAATAGTGGACAAATCCGTTTCGAGATTTGTGAATTGCTTGTGATGCACCCCTCCGAGGCCAGAGCCAAGCTCGAAAAAGTCTTTGATGGCGTTTTTCTATATGCTGCACTGAGTCAAAATTGCAATGGTCGGGTTTTTATTGTGCCCAAATCGAAATGGCAAAGAAACAGCAGGGGAATAAAAAATATGGTGCGTGCTGGCACCAGCGAACTAGAAAAAACCGGGAACACTGCTTTTGATGCCAGGTTTAGAGTATTCTACGATCAGTCTGTCAATATTAAAAATGTCCTCAGTCCGCGTTTACAGGAAAATATGATCAGGTATCACGATTTTGCCAAAACGGAGGTTTATGCCTCATTTATAAACAGCGATTTTTATTTGTCCATGCAGGAAAGCTTCGATTTGCTCGACTCAAGTCTTTTTCGCTCAAATTTGTCCTTCGATAAAATTTATGGATTTTATCGCGATTTGCAATTCTACCTGAAGATTGTTGAAGATGTGGATAGGAGTCAGTAGAATTTAGCAGCTTTTTTGGATGCGGGTATATTTTCTTTCAATACGGATGTTTTTCAAACAGCGCCGATGTTACTGATCTTCGCAGATTTTCAAAAGGCTTTAGCCTTTATGAAAAAAACAGCAATGGAGCGCGGGGTTTTACCTCGCCTTATCTGCATAAATCCGCATAATCCGTTTATGACAAAGCCCTATCCGTGGTTAAATTTTATCTTCACCGTAGATGTCACAGATTTTTAAGCAGCTATTTTACCTTATTTCCTGCCGAAATCCGCGGGAATTTCACCCCAGTTTTCCGTCTCCCATTTGATGATGGGATTTGAATAATTGTTTTGCTGAAGCCAGTTTTCGGCTCTTTGAATCAACTCATAGAGTTTTGCCGTTTTGGCATTTTGTTCCAATTTGGTATTGGCTTTTTTCTTTTTTACCCAGCCCATTGCTGTGACTGAATCGCTATAAATTGGCCTGTTATTTAAGCCTTTTTGTTTGAAAAGCGCAAGGGCATGAACAATAGCCAGAAACTCGCCTATGTTATTAGTGCCCATTAGAAAAGGACCCTGATGAAAGATTTTTTCTTTGGTTTTTGTATCAACTCCCTGATATTCCATCAGACCAGGGTTTCCACTACAGGCGGCATCTACAGAAATACTATCCCATAAAATAGCATTTTTACTTTTAAGGGATTTGTTGACAGCGCTAGATTTGTTTACTGTTTTCTTTTGGATAAAATCCTCAGGTTTTCCGGCATAAGCTTTTTCAGCCTCTGTTTTTGATTCGAAAGATTTATAGAGGGCAGTTTTTACCCCATGAATCTGCTCCTGACATTCCTGCCAACTTGTGTAAATGCCGGGTTTTTTGCCCTGCCAAACTACATAAAACTTTATTGATTTGGACATCTTACTTTTTTTCTTTTCCCACTTCAAAACTGTAGGCGGCAACAGCTTTGATTTCTTCTACTGTGAGTACACCTTTGTAAGGCTGCATAGCACCTTTCCCATTCGTAATATGTTTGATACGATCCTCTAGATTCAGTTGAGATTCCGGAATAGATTTGGCGCCGTTTAATCCCATTCTTCCATCTACCCCATGACAACTCACGCAATGTTTCTTAAAAACGGCATAACCCGATGCTTTTTTCTCGGAATTATCAGCTTTTTTTGACCCGCAGGCAATAATAAGTACACTTAGAAATATTGAGGTAAAAATAGCAATGATTTTCATTTGTAAGTTGATTCTGATATTGGTTTAAAAATTGTCAGTCTTTCTTTTTGCCTTTAGGATGTGCCATTTCATAGACTTTTTTCAGATTTTCGATAGAAGTATGCGTATAAACCTGAGTCGAAGCTAGACTACTGTGACCCAATAAATCTTTAATGGCATTCAGCTCAGCTCCATTATTCGAAAGGTGTGTGGCAAAGCTGTGGCGCAAAACGTGCGGACTGCGTTTTTTGGCAGTTGTTACAGTCGATAAGTATTGTTTTACTTTATTGTAAACAAATTTGGGGTATAGCGGTTCACCCCGATCGGTAAGAATGACCTCTTTCAGGGTTAGCTCCGGAAAAAGGTCGATGACCATTTCCTTATACTCATCCAAAGTTTTTTCGATATGTGGTAATAAGGGAACGATTCTCATTTTATTGCCCTTACCAAAAATCCGGACATTATGATTTGAACGGTCTATATCACTCCAGGTGAGGTTCATCAGCTCGCTGCGGCGCATACCAGTGGTGTAGAGCAGGTCTATCATAAGATAATCTCTCAAACCCTCGTAGCCCTCAGGAAAGCAGATCCGCTCAAAGAGTTGATCCATACGCTGTTCTTCAACAAAAACCGGTAACCTTTCACCTTTTTTAGGTAGGGTAATGGATGTCATTGGATTGAGGCTCATATGCCCCTGCTGTCGCATGAATTTATAATAGGATTTTAAAGAAGATGCTTTACGATGAATACTGCTTGCACTTTTTTTCTCCTGAAGAAGAGAAACGAGCCAAGAACGAATATGCATCGATTTTACCTCTTGTAAGTCCTTCAATTCATATTGAAAC
>JBILRK010000326.1:0-3800 GCA_044372705.1 Saprospira sp.
TTCGGCTATTGATTTTAGTTCATTTTTCCTAAAAGATTTGCGAATGGATAAAAGTCCATCATTGCGCACCATTTTGGAAGCATTGAGTGTAAAGGTAACAAATTTAAATAAATAATAAGCCAGCGCAGATCGCTGCAGGTCATTAATCAAAACAGCCTTTGAAGATGAAGCGTAGAGCTTGCCAATAATTTGCGCAATATCCTCCTCATTAAAATGGTGTAAAAAAAGGCTGCACAAGCATATATCAAATTCATTTTCTATTGCTTTGAATTCAAAAATATTTAACTTTTCAAATCTTAATTCAGAAAAAGATTTCGATTGTTCTTGTGCATATTCTATTGTAAAGGCATTCGCATCGTAGCCAACAAGTTCACATTTATAATTATTTTGCCTAGCCCAAATGGCTATTTCTCTTAATATTTCGCCACCTCCACAGCCAAAATCTGCGATTTTTATAAGATTTTTTTTGTCATGACTTTTTAAAATTTTCTTGAGCCCGTCTAGCACAACTGCTATTCCACCCAGCCATTTATTAACATTTGCAATCTGAACTAAGGTTGAGGCCAACTCCTCTCCTTCCATGTTCAAATCATCCATTGTTTCAGGCTCGTAACTTCGCTTTCTAAAATCTGGCATTTATATCATTTTAATAAAAGTACCCATTAACCATTCTGCCTCAGCTTCAACCAATTTATCTAATAGAATATCTGCTTTGCGGCTAAACAATTCGATTTCGCTAATAATTTTGACAAATTCATCTTTTTCCTGCCCTTCTTCATCTATATTTTGCACTTCTTCCAAGACATCGATAGCTGGTGCCAATTCCCTTTTTTTACGATTTATAATAATCTGTCTAATAACCGTCCAAACATCCTTTTCAGCAAGAAAATATTCTCTTCTTTCTCCACTTTTATTTTCTTTGTAAACCAAACCCCAGTCAATCAATGCTCTTACATTCATATTGGCATTGCCACGTGAAATATCGAGACTTTCCATGATATCATCGGCACTCAATGCCTGCTGAGAAACAAGCAGCAACGCATGTACCTGCGCCATTGTGCGGTTGATTCCCCAATTTGTACCAAAGGCACCCCAGGCCTGTACAAATTTTTCTTTTGCTTCTTGTAATTGCATATTTTTTTTTAAAAATCTAAGAGTCCGTAAGCCTGATTATTTTTTTTATTCTCGAGATAAAGTGCTGCAGTTTCGTCTATTATAGTTTGCAGGCTTCTGTATTTATGATCAATTTTTTGCAGTAATTTCGAATTGTCATATTGAAAAAATGTTTGTAGTCCGCGTGCTAATTCTTTAGTAATTAAAGGTTCAACCCCCATCAGGGTCGATTTTAAGCTATCGGCTCTCCACATCAATTCAATTGACCAATCCGGAGCTTTAATAAATGGCGCTTTCTTTCCTAAAGACTTTGCCATCATTGTGAAGGCATCTTTGAATAAATGATTTTCAGCATTTACGATGAAACGCTCTCCACTTATTTCAGATTCCATCAATTTAACAGCAAGTTCTGCTACGTCGCGCACATCGACAAAACCGTTGCCACCCTTGGGATAAAACATCAAGCCTTTATCTGCTTGTTTGAACATTTTGCAGGTACCCTGATGCCAATAACCCGCCCCCATTATAAGCGTTGGATTTATAATCACTGCATTCAATCCTTCCTGAATGCCACGCCATACCTCGCATTCAGCTTTAAATTTACTTATAGCGTAATCCGAATTGAGCGGACTATTTTCCCATTGTGCATTTTCGTCGATTATTGTAACATTTTCTTTGCGTCCCAATGCAGCAATACTGCTTACATGCAAGAGTTTTTTCACGCCATTGTCGAGGCAGGCATTCACAATATTTTCAGTGCCGTTTCCATTCACCGACATCATTTTTTCTTTGTCTTTGCTGTTGAATGAAACAGCTGCAGCTGCATGATACACAAAATCAATTCCCTGAACTACTTCCTCTAAAAAATCAATATCTGTAACATCGCCTTCAACCCATTCCACCTCTGTTGAAATGTCCTGCAGAAGGGCCATTGGACTCTCTTTTCGACGAATTGCCCTTACCTGATAACCCTTTTTTAAAAGCAGTCGGAGCATGTATGAACCCAAAAAACCTGTAGCTCCTGTGAGCAATACTTTATTCATTGATTTTTAATTTCTTTCGACTCTTACAACAATTTCACCATCGCTTAGTTTCAACTTCAGCAATTGATTTTCATTTATTTCTGAGACAGACCTGATTGGCATGCCCTCTTCATCATAAATTAAAGCAAAACCTCTGTTCAGTGTATTTTCGGGCAGTAAAAGCTGTAATTTATTTTCAAGTATATCTAAGTTACTCTGTTCTAATCTTAGTGATGAGGAAACTGCAAAATTAAGTTTACTGAATAAATTATCCAATTTTAAGGTTTCATTCATCAGTCTTTTTTGGACAATTTGCTGAAGTTCTATAGCCGTTCTGTTCAGTTCACTTTCGAAATTTAAAAGTGACTGCACCAGAAAATCAGCCACTGCAGTGGGTGTTTTCATAGAGGTATGTGCAACCAAATCAGATAAGGTTTCATCTACATCGTGCCCAATTCCGGTGAGAACTGGTAATTCGCAGGTAGCAATTGCTTTGCATACTTCGAAATCATCAAAACCCATCAGGTCGAGTTTTGCACCGCCACCTCTTACCACAACTATACAATCGAAATTTTGCGACTGCGCTTCAATTGCCTCAATCTGCATTACCACCTCATGCGACAAATTTATGCCCTGCATGGCAGCCTGAAAAAGTTCGGTTTTAAAAGCAAAACGATGTGGATTGTTATGCAAGTGTTGCAGAAAATCCTGAAGTCCTGCAGCTTCTTTACTGGAAATAACCGCTATTCTTTGAGGTGCAGGCGAAAGATCGAGCTGACGGTTGAGTTCTAAAAACTGTTCATCTTTCAACCTTTTGTGGGTCTGCATGCGCTGTAATTCCAACTGCCCAATACTGAAGGAAGTTTCAATATCGCGCACCGAAAGTGTGATTCCGTATAACTCGGTATATTCTACAAATACCTGCAGCATAACCTGTTGACCCGCCTTAAGAACAGACCATACGGCATCGCCCAAAGTCTTTTTTATCTGTTCCAAATCACGAGGGCGAATCATAGCATTCGACTTAGCACGAATTTTCTGTTCATCGCGATCGACAAGTGACAAATAAACAAATCCTCTGTTCAGATTCATGTCTGAAATTTCGCAGCGAATCCACAAAGTTTCATTCATATTGAATGAAATTACCCTGCGCAGATGCTGATTCAATTCGTATAAGCTGAAACTCTGCTTCATCAAAAATCTATGATAATTTTATCTGTATGAATTTTCTTTTCAAACAAATGTGGGTAATTTTTTCTTAATTCACTCAAAAAAAGTTCGAATGGAAGATCAGAATAGCTACCATAATAATGTTCATAATGCATAAATGGATTTCCTGCTTTGTCTGATTCCTGAAAAAATGAATCGTTCTGGCCATCAAATTCCAAAACAGCAACGCCTAAACGTTCGCAAATTAAGCTATCAAAAACCGGTGTAACTTTTAGCCATTTGTTATTCAAATAAATTTCAACAAAACCATGAAATACCATTAAATCTGTTTTCAGATAGGCCTCTACCCTTTCGGTAGCCAAATGATTTCTAACATTGGCAAAACAAAGCTTAGCAGGCACCCCAATAGCGCGCATGCAGGCTGCAAAAAGATTCGATTTTTCCACACAGTAGCCATAATCTTTATTTAATAAATAACTTGCTTTTAGCGCATGC
>JBILRK010000327.1:0-3792 GCA_044372705.1 Saprospira sp.
ATCGGAATGTTTTAGGGTTATTAAATGTGGGTCGGGGCTGCGAATTGCAGTCCCGATTTTTTTTAATAAATCAATAGAACCACGATTATATTAAATTTTTATGTGAGGTACAGAAACGCCCATGCTGATACATGAGCGTTCTGCCACACTCCAGTCTGATGAAAAACTTCAAAAATCCATCAACGGCTCTTTTGTTATTTTAGGTCATATCTATAACAATCATTAGATATATGCAGAGATACTAAATAAAGCATATGCCCTCAAATAAAATAGTATATAATATTTAAACGAAAGGAATAAACTGCATTAGCAACGCAGACTTGAATATTATTACAGATTCTGCTATCTTTGCAGTATAACAAATGAATTAATGAAACTTTACTATCCAAAAATATACATCAAATCAGGTAAGGAAGATGCCTTATTGCGTAAACATCCCTGGGTTTTTTCAGGCGCAATAGGCAAAATTGAAGGTAAACCAGAAGATGGAGACATAGTCTCTGTACACCGTAAAGACGGAGATTTTCTTGCAATCGGTCATTACCACGACGGCAGCATTGCAGTGAGGGTTTTTAGTTACGAAGCGGTGATTCCAAACGCTGAATTTTGGAAACAGAAACTTGAAAAAGCCTGGCAACTCAGACAAACGCTGGGTCTTACTGATAACCCAAATACCAATTGTTTTCGGATTGTGCATGGTGAAGGAGACGGACTTCCTGGTTTAATTATGGATTTTTATGCCGGCGTTGTAGTTTTTCAGGCGCATTCAATTGGGATGCATCGCTGCAGAACGGAGATTATTGAAGGGTTACAAGCCTGCCTTGGCGATCAACTCAAAGCAGTTTATGATAAAAGTCAGCTTACTTTGCCCCCAATCTATGCTAAGACAGTACAAGATGGACTCGCTTTTGGTAACATAGATGGTGAACATACCATTGTTAAAGAAAATGGACTCAGTTTCGATGTGAATTGGGTAACGGGTCAAAAAACTGGTTTTTTCCTCGATCAGCGCGACAACAGAGCCCTGCTAGGAAAATTTGCTCTAGGTAAAACTGTTCTAAATGCATTTTGCTATTCCGGTGGATTTTCCGTCTATGCACTACAGGCAGGAGCCACAAGAGTCGATTCGGTCGATGTTTCTGCAAAGGCAATGGATCTTACTGACAAAAATGTAGAGATAAATGGCTTCGGCGCTAATCATCGTTCCTACACAAATGATGTGCTAAAGTTTTTACAAAACAGCAATGAATTGTACGAAGTGATGGTGCTCGACCCACCTGCATACGCCAAAAGTCTGGACAAAAGACATGCAGCCATACAGGGTTACAAAAGATTAAATATTGAAGGCATGAAAAAGGTTGCTCCTGGGGGAATCCTTATGACCTTTTCCTGCTCACAAGTGGTCGACCGGCAACTTTTTTACGGTGCTATTACCGCAGCAGCTATCGAAGCTGGGCGCAATGTGCGCGTATTGCAACATATTTCACAACCAATGGACCATCCGGTCAGTATCTTTCATCCCGAAGGAAGTTATTTGAAAGGTTTGGTGTTGTACGTGGAATAAAACTCAATTTAGAAATTTTAATGATTTGCGGATAATTTGATGAATAATCCGGTCTTTGGTCGTGATAAGTTGTGCGGATGATTAAGCCTTAGGCTTGAAAATACCCTGATTACCTGAACTCAAATTTCGTCCGAAAGCTGAAACTGAAGTCTGAGAATCAATCTTGATACTTGATAATTGATACCTGATACAAAAAGCTAATAATCCGACATCTGATAATCTGACAATCTCAAAAGGTGAAATCACAAAACGAAATACTCAATAAACTTGGCATCGAATCCCTCAATACCATGCAGGAAGATGCCGCCCTTGCAATTGAAAATAGTGAAGAAATTATACTACTTTCTCCAACTGGTACCGGAAAAACATTGGCTTTCCTTTTGCCTTTGCTGCAGCTTTTGGATATAAATTCAAAAGAGGTACAGGCACTGATATTGGTGCCATCTCGCGAGCTTGCCCTGCAAATTGAGCAGGTTTTCAGAGATATGGGCAGCGGATTTAAAGCCAATGCGGTTTATGGCGGTCGTCCCATTGCAAAAGATAAAGAGGAATTGAAACATGCGCCGGCATTGCTCATTGGCACTCCAGGCCGAGTCATGGACCACCTGCAGCGAGGTACAGTCTCCTCCAAAAAAATTAAATATCTTATTCTCGATGAGTTCGATAAATCACTTGAAGTGGGTTTCGAGGAGCAGATGAAAGAAATCGTTGCTATGCTGCCCCGTCCTGAGAAGATTATTCTTACTTCTGCGACTGAATCGGCACATATCCCTGATTTTATTGGCGTTCAAAAGCCCCTGATCATTGATTATTTACAGGAAGGTGTTAAAAAATTAAACCTAAGCTTGGTCGAATCTCCACAAAAGGATAAACTTGAAACATTGCTTTTTACACTCAATCACCTTGGTAATCAACCTGGAATAATATTCTGCAATTTTAAAGAAAGCATCGAAAGGGTTTCCGATTTTCTCCAATCCAAAAACATTGATCATGGCTGCTTTCATGGCGGCATGGAGCAAAAGGACAGAGAAAGGGTACTCATTCGTTTTCGCAATGGAACAATCAGGCTCATAATTGCTACCGACCTTGCGGCCCGTGGTCTTGATATTCCCGAAATTAAATTTATTATTCACTATCATTTGCCAATCAAGGCCGAAGAATTTACACACCGAAATGGTCGTACAGCACGTATGCACAAGGAAGGTAGCGCCTACGTTATTCACTTTGTTGGCGAGCCCTTGCCCGATTTTATTAAAGCTGCAACTGTAAAGTTCGAAAAAGAAGATCTGCCAGGACAGCCAGAATGGACCACTGTTTTTGTCTCAGGCGGTCGTAAAGACAAGATTTCTAAAGGGGATATTGCCGGACTTTTCTGCAAACAGGGAAAATTGGGTAACAATGACATTGGCGTTATCGAACTCAAACAAGACTGTAGTTTTGTATCGGTAAAAAAATCAAAACTTACACAGTTAATTGGTTTTGTTGACAATGTTAAACTTAAAGAGAAAAAAGTCAGGGTTTATGAAATTTAAGTTTATCTCTGACAGATAAGAAATTTAAGAAAGCTAATCTACCCAAATTGAACTTCTTTTCAAAAAAAATGTAATTTTGCATCGATTATTTGAAATGCAAATTATTGAAAAATGACAAAAATAAAATTTGGAACTGACGGCTGGCGTGCTATTATTGCCAAAGAATATACCCTTGATAATGTTATAAGAGTCGCTCAAGCTACAGCCTTTTTTATAAAAAACAATAGCGGAAAATCTGCTGTTGTGGGACATGACTGCCGCTTTGGCGGACCAATGTTTGCCGAAGCAACTGCTCAGGTTTTGGGCGCTCATGGCATTAAAGTTTATTTAGGCAGAGGTTTTGTTTCAACACCAATGGTGTCTCTGGGAGTGGTTAAAAAAGCAGCCTTTTTGGGCGTAGTTATTACTGCGAGTCACAATCCACCCGATTATAATGGGTACAAACTCAAATCATTTTATGGTGGTCCCTCAGTGCCTGCCGATATTGCTGCAGTTGAAGCACTGATTCCGGACACAATGCCTGAAATTTCAATGCCCTCATTAGAAGAAATGGAGGCTAATGGTCTTTTGGAATATGTGGATTTGGAGCAACTTTATGTAGATCAATGCAAAGCCAGCTTCGATTTAGATGCGATCAATAATTCTTTTGTAAGATTGGCATACGATGCTATGTATGGAGCAGGGCAGAATGTTATC
>JBILRK010000328.1:0-3789 GCA_044372705.1 Saprospira sp.
CTGTTTTTCCATTTTCTTTCGATATTGTCTGAGCTATTGTGTATCTACTGTAGTCCTCGGTAGATTTTAAAAGTTCGACTCCTATACTGATTTTCTCGTGCATCTGCAACTCTCTGTAATATGTACTTTGCTCCCTAAGTAAAACTGCTCCTATACCCATTTCTGCCAATCTCGTTAGCGGATACCCCATATCGTTAAAAAAACTGATACGCGCATGTGCAGCGTATTGACTGTAGCTCGTGTGCCGCATGTGTTGATTTGGGTCCATATCGGCCCAAATAACTTCTACCTCTTTTTTGTAAGACATAATTTGTCAAAGATTTTCAAAATTCAAACACAATAAATTTCTATCGTAAAATAAATAATCACTATATATTTGATACAATCAATTGTTTAACAAGTGTGATATATATCAGCAATATTAAATTTATTTGATTTTACAGTGTAAAGAAACTATTTTTGCAATACAAAAAATATATCATTATGAAAAAATATACTAGATGGATCGGCTTAGGCCTAATAATTCTGTTGTTCATACTTCAGTTTTTTCAAATAAACAAAACCAATCCAAAGGTCAAACCGGAAGAAGATTTTCTTGCGATTAATAAAACAGAAGCATCGACTGCTAAACTCATCAAAGATGCCTGTTACGACTGTCACAGTTACGAAACCAAATATCCATTTTACACCTATGTTGTTCCACTTTCCTGGTGGATAAACAATCATATTGTAAATGGAAGAAAAGAAATGAATTTCTCGATCTGGGCAACTTACAGTGCAAAAAAAGCTGACCACAAGCTCGAAGAATCGGCTGAAATGGTTTCGGAGAAAAAAATGCCTCTAAAATCCTATTTAATTGCGCACAGTGAAGCTAAACTGAGTCCTGAACAGCAAAAACAACTAAGCGACTATTTCAGTAGCCTCAGAACATCAGGTTCTGAAAAGGCAGATAGCGGAGCTAAAAATGAAAAGCAGGAGGATGAAGAGGATGAAAGAGAAGATGAAAAATAAAATATTCATAAGCTAAATAACAGAAAAGGGTTGCAGACATTCGATGTATGTTGCAACCCTTTTTTATTCACTTTAATTACACTATTCTACTTTTTATTCATAGACTTCAAAAATTTCATTGTCCATCATAAATCTTACATTTCTACCCAAAGCTAAGAAGTCATTTGCCCCTTCTTTTTGTATCAGTTTAAAATATTCCTGAGAGTTAAACTTCACACGATTGGTTTTCAAATTGTTGTTTTCAGCAGCATTGAGTGCTATGTTTGCATCGATCCAATTATTACTGTTCTGGTACACGGCCCTACCTCTTACATTACTAATAGATTCGCCAAGGTTATGGCTTTCGCCGCTCTTATCCTTGTAAACAAGCCTTTCTTCTCCCTGTTTTGTGGCAGATATATTCTCAACCTTGTTCATTTCCTGCAACTCTTTGCTGGCCTGTACTCCAGCTTTGCCGCTCTTTCTGGCATCGGATCTTGAATTTATAGTTACCTGTACTTCTTCAAGCTGCAAATCGCTTTGAATTTGAGGTGCATTCAGGGCTCTTGGACGCAACAGCTGATCATCGGTTCTGACTCGGTTATTGTTTGCTGCAATGGCCTCATCTTCCAAGATAAGATAGCTGGTATAAGGCGTAATGATACCATGTTTTTTAGCCAGGCGCACTACCTCATCGACCAATTCTTTGTTTTCGCCGTGTAAACGGATTTGATCCAACAAATAGCCTACTGCTCTCGATGCCCAAAGGCTAGGAATAAAACTATGACGGTTTTGCTCTTTCTCAAAATTCAGCTCATAGGTAAATTTCATTTCCTGCCCATTCACCTTACCACTCAGTGTCAGTATAGACTTGCCGCTGCCATCATAACGCCCCATGAGGCTTAGCGTACCTCCTTTGAAAATATCGGGCAATTCTTTGTGGTACACATCAGAAACTCCAATGGCTTTATCGAAACTTATTTTCACATCAGTCAATACCGGAGATGATGCTTTTTCGTAAAAATCCGATACTTTGATTTCGATATCTTCATCCTCCAACACATAAGCTCTGTGCCCACGGGTCATTTCGGTCATTTTATCGAGCAGGTGTGTATTGAGATCGGTACCAATACCAAAGGTAAATATACGGATGTTGTTTTTATTTAGCCCTTTAATTTTGCTTAAGAGTGCCTCCTCCTGAGTTTCGCCAATAGTTGGCTTGCCATCGGTCATAAAAATGATGAAGAAAGGCCTATCTGATTTTGTTTTCTGAGATGACAATGCCAATTGAATAGCCTCATCGATATTTGTACCACCAATAGCCTTCAGTGCATCAATTCTTTCAATAGCCTTCTTTTTATTTTCAGCGTTAAACTCACTGACTTCGCCAAAAAGCGGGCTGGCCTCAGTTGAAAAAGGTATCAGTTCGAAACGGTCACCCTGATTAAGGTTTTCGATACAGAATTTCAAAGCCTTTTTGGCCTGATCCATTTTTTTATCCGACATGGAGCCCGATTTATCCATAACGAAAACAATATCTTTCTGAACGATTTCTTTGGCGTCGCCAAGTCCAGGACTGATATTCAGAAAGAAATAACCATCCTCTTTGGACTCTTTAAAGTTCAGCATTGAAAATCCAAATTTTGCATTATCCATATTGTAATACAATTCGAAATCGCGATCTGGACGTACATTTTTAATTTCAAAACCGACAGTCGCATTTTTATCGCCTTTTCTGATAATTTCACTTTCATGCGAAGGACAGTAAACAGTTTTGATTTTTGAACTGCCTTCAATGCTCACGCGCATACTGAGATTATTCAATGGTTTTGCCGAATACTTGGCAGTATTGAGCGGAAAACTATAGGAAATTGTGCCATTATCTTTCTGTAAGGTCTCCGAATAAGTTAGTTGAATTCTTTGTTCCGAATTTGGCTCTATCGGAAAGATACGTACGCGGAACATGCCCCTGTTGTAATACTCGAGCAAAGCAGGATCCTGAGCCCTTCTCACTATCTGTTCGTAAATTTCACGCGCTTTAGTTGCGTCCAACAATTCAGCTTCCTGCATCTTACCATTTATATTCATGGTAAATTTTGAAATAACCACATCTTTTGGAACAGGGAACAGGAAATAAGCCTCCAGTCTGCGCCCGGTAGGATTAAAAAACACCTGCTCGATAGTAGTAGTAGCTGTCTGATCAAAAATTTTGGTATCAATCTTTGTAGATCTTGACTCCAAAGGGAATAATGCCGGATTTACCTGCCCAGGTCTCAACTGAAGATTGTTCGGATTGGAATGAGCATCGGGCATAACAATTAGGAAGCCACCTGCAAATGTCTTTGCACTTAAGAGGAGGAGCGTTAATAAGCTCAAAAGTTTGTAGAATTTCATATCAGTTTATTTTTCTGAAAATATTGTTTGATATCTGATAAGATGCCATTTTTATTTTTTTGGTGTAGGCCAAACTAATTTTTGTCATTTTTTTTTTGTTATTGTTTTGTTAACATTGTAGATAATTAAAAAACGGCTCTCAATATTTTAAACATTCAATCAACTGCTGATACAATGAAATTATACTCAATCGTAGGCTTATGCCTTTTATTTTTCGATGCGCTTTGGGGGCAGAAAATGAAACTGGACAACAACAAACTCTATATCGACGATGAATATTGCTGCAATGTCACAGAAAAAGCTACTAAAACTGGCCACAATTCTATATTTATCAATGGGCTTGATGGCAAAAAATGGATGGAAGCACATTATTTTAGCCTCTATCAAAATGACTCCATTATAAAA
>JBILRK010000329.1:0-3767 GCA_044372705.1 Saprospira sp.
TATACGCTTGATTGGTATCGGTTTTTACATCAGTGTTATTCTTTTCATAGATTTCTTTAATGAAATGAATCACAAAAACCAGGGCTATTATTTTTATTATTGCATCCATCGTTTTCGGTTTTTTTTGCTAAAAATATTTTTTTAGCTGAAAACGTAAGAGAGTCTTAGTTATTGTAAAACTTATAAATAATATAAGGACCAGATAATTTGATATAAGTAAATTTAGGGACACAAAAAAGGCTGCTCATTTATTGGACAGCTCTCCCTATAATAAAATAAAAATATTGTAAATACTATTTAATTGATTTTCTTGAACTCGTATACAAAACCATTCAGACAATCCATTCCAAAATGTGTTTCTGGCAAAAAGGAAATGCCACTTTCCGTTTTTTGTAAAGTATCCCCATAAGCTTCACCAAATTTTTCATCTGGAATTGGTGAGGTGGTCTCATTATCAAAAAAGGTATGAGCTTCTTTTACAAAAGCACCATTTTTAACGCTATAACCATGACAAGCTCCTTTACGACCGACTAATTTAAGAGAATAAAACAAGGCATATGTATTAGGACCCAAATCCATATCAGAAGCTGTAATTGTTAAGACGTCGCCTTGTGAATTTTTGTAGGTTCCAATCCATTGATTAAGTATGTTCATGTTCTCAGTGTAAGCATCTTGTGAAATAGTCGGCATATCAACAGGAATTAGAGGTTCCAATTGTCTGAGAAATTTAATCCTGAGGGCTGGCATAGATTTTATTGCCCCGGTTTGTGGATCTTCAAAATCAGCATTGGTCTTTAATAAAGTACCACTTACTTTTATCTGCTTAAATTCAGTACCTTCCAAATTCATTTCAACAGGAAAACCACGACCTAAATTGGAGTAATTTTCTGATATAAATTCATCGCGCATCGATGTTCTGAAATAAGCAGTTACTTTTTCTCCTTTCAAAGGGCCCTCGCTAACATTAATTTCAAGATATGAAAGTCCGTCAAACATGACATCTCTTTCAATGAAACCTTCAAAATTTATTTCTTGCGCCTGAGTAGAAGGCAAAAACCCTAAAAAATAAAGAGCACCTAAGAGGCTTAATAATTTATTTTTCATAGTTAAGGATATATTGTTTGTAGATAAATTATAAAAAAGCTCCCTAAAACTTAATAGTTAAAAGGGAGCTTTTAAAAGTCTATTCAATAGAATTTTTTACATCCCACTCATTGCTTTTTGCAATTTCATTGCAACAGCTGAAAATTTAGCAGTAAATTTAGCGTCAGCTGCACAATCTTTTGTTTTTGAAGCCCACTCTGCACCTTTTGCACCCAAAGCAGCATATTCAGACATGATAGAGGCGTCAGAAGGATTCGATTTGATTTTTTTTGCAAGATCGATATATTCGGTCATGTACTCCTCATAATCAGCTAGCATGTCATCGCAATCACCTGCTTCGCCAGATTCTTCTGAGTCAGTAGAAGCTTCATCTTCATTAGATGTTTCTTCTGTATCAGAAGAGCTAGAAGATTTGTCTTCAGTAGCTTTTTCTTCTTTAGGAGCAGAAGAATCAGCGTTTTCTTTTTTAGCACCGCAGCTGATAATAAGCATTGACATAAAGAACAATGCAAGAATTGAAAGATTGAATTTTCTCATAAGTTTAAGATTTAAATAGAAGTAATATAATATGTTTCAAAGATACAATTATTTGATAAATCATTCATTTATGACTTGATAGTTTAACAAAATTATTACCACTATTGATTTGCTTTATATCTCATATCCGGCGTGCCATCCTTTTTACGTGGACCAGATTTTCTCATAGAAAAGCTGGCAATTGCAGCCCCCGCGTCTTTTAATAATCTTGAATCGTCCCATATCCTTTGTAGTCCATCCTCTTTAGAAGCAAATCTTACCTCAGTTTTTTCACGTATCGTGTAATTATAAAAAAAACCATCTCTATAAACTAAGGTTCCGCTATGCCCATCTGCGAATTTGATACCTATAAATTTATCATTTTTACGTTTTCTGAAATCAAGTGCATGGCTAGGTCCTTTTTCTAATTCTTCTTCTTTAAAACTCTTGGTGTAATTATAGGTTTCGTAATGAATTGCTTCTTTTTCATCAGCGGGGGAAGCGTCAGAACTTTTAGATTCTTCAGTGTCAGTAGATGCCTCATCCTCTTCGGCTTCATCAGTTTCTTCATTAGAGCTAGAAGTTTTTTCTTCACTTGTTTTTTCCTCTTTTGGAGTAGAAGAATCAGCGTTTTCTTTTTTAGCACCGCAACTGATAATAAGCATTGACATAAAGAACAATGCAAGAATTGAAAGATTGAATTTTTTCATGATGTAGATTTTAATAAAAAATTTAATACTATATCAAAGATACTAATACATTGATTTTGTTTGATTGTTGATAAATTCTCTTTAAATGCTTTTGGAACTGTTTGAATAAAGTGAATTTAAAATATTTTTAATTAATATAAACAATAACAATCATATTCAAATTATCTTAGCATCTAAGGCGCCAACCTGTCCATTCGCCATTCTCTTGGATTTAAATGCTGCAGGGTGAATTGCAGACGGTCGTGCAGGCGGTTGCTACGGCCCTGCCAAAATTCAATCCTGTAGGGAGACACCAAAAAACCGCCCCAAAATTCGGGAACTTCTATAAGATCTTTTCCGACAAACTGTTCTTCTAATTCCTGGTATCTGTTCTCGATTACGTCCCGGCTTTCAATGATTTTGCTTTGATTCGAGGTCATTGCGCCCAATTTGCTGCCATGCGGACGTTTATTGAAATATTCCTGCGATTCTGTTTTAGAAATTTTTTCGGCCATACCGTCAACCCTAACCTGTCTGGCAAGTTCCGGCCAGAAAAAGAGCAGCGATACATGATTATTTTCCTTTATTTCCAGACCTTTTTTACTCTCGTAATTGGTATAAAACAGAAAACCACGGTCGTCAAGACCTTTAAGCAGTACTGTACGTGCAGATGGGATACCCTTGGGCGTAGCCGTTGCCAAAGTCATAGCATTGGGTTCCATACATTGTGCCGCAATTGCTTCCGAGAACCATTTTTCGAACTGTTTCATCGGATCGGGAAGCACATTATGCTCCTCCAGAATACCATTGCTGTAGTCCTCACGCAGGCTTTCTATGTAGTCTTTGTCTATTTTCATTTAATTTGTATTTTCTTATGTAAAGTTAATGAAAAAAGCGCCAGGTAAGTTCACCCGACGCTTTCATTATTTTAAAAAACAAGATAAAAACTATGGTTTATCGCTTGTAGTTTTTTCTGGTTTAACGGTTACAATCACAGCCTTGTCGAGATCAATTATGCTTTTAGCGGCATTTTGAACATCGGACAATTTCAAAGCCTCGATTCTTTTTTCAGTTTCAAAAACCTTCAGTGGGCTTTCGCCATGCTGATAGCTATCATTCAATACCTGTACCCAGAAATTGTTACGCTTGATATTTGTTTCATAAGTACGACGTCGCGTTTCTTTCACCTTTGCCATATTGTCTTCGCTTGGACCTTTGGTTTGCAGCGATTTAACTTCATCCTTCACAGCCTGAACCAGTTTTTCAACATCTTCGGGCGCGCACTGGAAGAAAACAATTACCTGACTGCTACCATGAGGATCGCGGCTCAATCCTCCGCCTACAAAAGGTGAATAAACACCACCTTTGTCTTCGCGAAGGTTTTCACGCACCATAATATTGAGCACACCTACCATTGCATCTACATGCAGGGCCTTGTCGCGGGTCCATTCCTCATCT
>JBILRK010000109.1:0-6410 GCA_044372705.1 Saprospira sp.
ATACCACATGGAATGCGGATTGTTGTTTTGAATCAATAATCGAACCCTGAATTTTTGAGCGAGCGGCTGTACCGATTTTTTGTTGGACTTTGTTTTCTTCTGTGTTTTAATAATGGTAACTGTCTCCAGTTCTACTAGTTCTTCTTCCGCTGTAATTTTTATCAGATCGAATTTTATTGCTTTATTTGGCTCTTCTCCTTTAATGGACTCAACTGCTTTACTCTCATTGAGCGGTTGGTCATTTTTTTCTTTTTTGTCTTTTTCCCTGCTTGTATCTATGTTTTGAGCATTCAATCCGTAAGATGCAGTAAGAAAAAGCAGTATGGCTAGTTTAACATTTTTCATGACTTAACAATTTACAAAGATCACATCAAAAATTTATCCAATTTTTATCAAAGAGAAAAAAGTTCTATATACTGATTTCACAAGAGCCAAGGCTCAGCCTCAAAGTTTCTATATTTCTCAATTCCTGATCCGACCATCGATTTCTCATTTTCAGTTTTTTTAGACCCGACATCAGATACAAAATTTCGGGCATCTCTTTAAACTTGTTGTTTTCAATGTTGAGCTCGCTTAAATTTTTTAGCATGCTAATTTCTGCCGAAAGTTCCTTCAGGTCTCCCCCACTGAGATCGAGCACCCGAAGCGATTTTAAGTTCCCTATTCCTTTTGGCAAACGATCCAATCTGCATAGATGCAATTTCAGGTACTCCAGTTTTTCGAAACCGCGATTAAAAACATTGTCCAAATTTATCATTTGCACTGCATTGATAAAAAGAGATTTCAGTTTGGGCAGCTTCTGAAGTTCCAAGGGAAATTCGGCAAGAGAAGGCGTAATTATAAGGCTTTCCAAATCAGTTAGTGCAGAGATTCCGAGAGGCAATTTCTTTAAAAAGTTGTAATTCTGAATATTAATGGTCAGTTCTTTCAATCCGTGACATTGATAAATTTTAGGCGCAAAACGTTCAAAATCAACATCAGAAGGCACTGAGATATGCTGTGGCTTTGAACTGAACGCCCAACAACGGATGGCATCATCCAAAAAAAGATCGAGCTCATCAGCTTTCAAAAATTGAACAGCCCGGTTGAAATAGGAAACAAAACGGGGATCTTTTAAGTAGGCAAGGCGGTAAAAATGCCCTGCATTCACGCCCGCATCACGCATCCAAACTTCAAAATCGCTGTTCATCATGTCTTTTTTGACCTTGGAAAGTCGACTTTTTAATTGTGCTGAACCATAAACTTTTAAGAGTTTTTCAGCCTTTGCAACCAATTCATCATTTTTTGAAATCAGAAAAATTCCGAAAATCTCTGAAATAAAATCCTTTGGCGACGCAGTCGATTTCATCAGCTCCAAAGCAATTTCTACATTTATATCATCCTCGTGCATCATCAATTGTCTGATTGCATCAGGATTATCGGCATCAAAACTTCTGATTTCCTTACAAAAATCAAAAAACATTGCTTCGTTCATCAGCGTTCTGCCTTCCTCTAGTTCCAATATCAATGCTAGTTCAGATTCTTTTAGACTGCGACCGATAAGCAAATGGGTTGAATTTTCTGGAAGCGTGCTGTATTTAACATCCGACTCCTTCAATATATTTTTAATTTCGGTTTTGCTAAGGCCGCTATTGCCAATAATGGAAAGTGTTGAGTCTTTCTGAAGCGGATTTTCTTTATAATCGTCCTTTAGCGATGCTTCCAACTTTTCGGCTGCCATGGCATTCAACTCCGGATAACGTATTGCCATAGCATAGAGCAATGGAGTTGTTCCATAGTTGATTTTTTTGCCTTGTAAAATGGCCTCCCATTCTCCCTGCATTTGAAATATGTGCTGCGCCGAAAAAGATGTTTTTTCCAGTGCCTTTCTCAGTCGATCTGTTTTCTGTACCAAGCTGTCTAATTTCTTCATTACTCCTCACTACTTTAAAGTACAAAAATAGTAAAAACAACTGGCAGTTAAAGAAAGGCTGATTTCATTAGTGTAAATTTAATGCATTGAATTATTTTTGAACATAATTAAAGCACGCTTTGTCTTAATTTTAAAATCGCTTTATCTTTGAACATTATTAGTTCAGAGAACTTATACCCCAAAATGAAACTATATTTTTCAGTTTTTATATTATTTTTCTGTATTGGGCTATCTGCTCAAATCCAAGATTCCATCAGCTGCGAATGGGAAATGAATCTGAGCGATGAATTCAGCGGCAGAAAAAAACTGCAATTGAAGCCTCGAAAATTTTTTACATACAGCCCCAAGGGAAGCGAAAGCTATTTTATTGGAAAAGATTATCTGGAATGTTGGGCAGGCATGTCAAAAATGGATAATAAATACCTTTTAAGCCTGAATATTATCATTGAGGACCTTGAAATTTCTACCCAAATGGGTGCAATGTCTCCCAATTCAAGTTTGGAACTGACTTCTATCCAAGGCAAAAGCATCTACCTAAAAACATTTACTGGTGCCGAACCAATACTGAAGGACAATAAAACCTTCTATAAATGCAGCTTTTTTGTGCCAAAATCCAGCCTAAAAAGACTAAAAAAGTTTGAGATTGCCGAAGTTAAAATAAACTGGTCTAAAGCTTATCAAGTTTACACGGTATATTATCTGGATTTTTTAAGTGATCAAATCAAATGTTTTGAATAAATTTGCAGAATCTATAAAAGCACATACCAACATCAAAATGCCTTTTTCAACAACAGAATTTCCCGGTCTTGTGGTTTTCGAACCCAAAGTTTTTGGCGATGAACGCGGTTATTTTTTCGAAAGTTTCAATCAGCAGCTGTTCGAAACAGCTGGCATATCGAGACCCTTTGTTCAGGACAATCAGGCCAGATCTGTTTATGGGGTGCTTCGTGGTCTGCATTTTCAGAAAGGCGAAGCAGCGCAGGCAAAGTTGGTTAGGGTTTTGGAAGGTAAAGTGCTCGATGTGGTAGTCGACCTGCGGCTTGGTTCGCCCACTTATGGCAAGTCTTACAGCATAGAATTGAGTGCTGAAAACAAACTGCAGCTCTATGTTCCCCGTGGCTTTGCACATGGTTATGTAGTGCTGAGTGAAACAGCAGAGTTTTTCTATAAATGCGATAATTTTTACTCAAAAGCCGATGAAGGCGGTCTCATTTATAATGACCCTGCCCTGAAAATTGATTGGGGCATCAATTTGTCTGATGCAATACTTTCAGACAAAGACCGCATACTGCCTAGCTTATCGGAGCATATAGACTGTTTCACTTTTTAACATTTAGTCAAAAATCTAATGAAAAATATACTGGTAACAGGCGCCAAAGGTCAGGTGGGAAGTGAACTTCGAAGTTTGGCAGCCAACAATTTTCTGCCGGACTTCAATTTTATTTTCAGCGATGCCGATGAGCTCGACATTTGTAATTACGGCGAAGTAGCTGATTTTTTTAAAGCGAATCAGATTGCTTATTGTATCAATTGTGCTGCTTACACCGCTGTTGATAAGGCTGAATCAGATGCCGACAATGCCATAAAAGTAAACGTGACAGGTACAGAAAATCTGGCAAGCGCCTGCAATATTTATGGCGCGAAACTGCTGCATATTTCTACCGATTATGTTTACCACAACAGCCAAAATACACCTTTCATTGAAACGGATGAAACTAATCCGCAGTCGGTTTACGGACTAACCAAGCTACAGGGTGAACAAAAAGCTATGGAAATCTGTGCGCAGACTATTGTAGTGCGTACCTCATGGGTTTACTCTTCTTTTGGTAACAATTTTGTAAAAACCATGCTAAAATTGGGCACCGAAAGGCCCGAATTAAAAGTCATTTTTGATCAGATAGGAACACCTACCTATGCTGCCGACCTTGCCGAAGCCATGCTCGAAATGATAAAGATTCATGAATCGGATAATGGTCCTCAATGGAAAGGAATCTATCATTACAGCAATGAGGGCGTATGCAGCTGGTACGATTTTGCTGTTTCAATTTTCGAAATCAGAAAGCTTCCTGTCAAGGTTTTTCCTATTGAAACCAAGGACTACCCCACTCCTGCCCGCCGTCCACATTTCAGTCTGCTCAACAAGACGAAAATAAAAGCAGATTTTGGCATCGGTATCCCCTACTGGCGCGACAGTCTGAAAAAATGCCTGGAACTGCTTTGATTTGAATATTTTCATTAATTTTTGCTTATCTTATCAAATTTGATTAAATTTGATTGCTGATAGACAACCCGCTCCTGCGGGATTATGACTTTTACACTTAATCGGGAATTCAAAATACTCAAACAAGCAGAGATTTTGAGTTCTTCAAAATATATTTCGATGTCAAAATTATTGGATCCGAATTTTATAAAATTTAAATACCGCGACCTAAAAGTTTACGGATCGACTGAATGGTTGGCCGACAACAAGAAAAAATATCGTCAGGTTTTCGATCGTTACGAAACCAACTATCTCTATGCCGAACTGTCAATTTACAATAAGCTTTTCGATGAAGAAGACTGGACAGTACAAGTAAATCTCAAATGTTTTTCCCTAAAAAAGGGACGTAAAGAACTTTGCGACCTCAGCTTTGAGCGCAAAGTGAGTAAATACGATCCTGTGCTCTATGTTCGCGAAGGCTGGGGCAATAAAAAAACCGGTACTTTCTGGAAAAAAGGCACCTATTACTGGGAAGCCTATGTAGATGGGGAAAAAGTTGGTACGAAATATTTTTATGTAGAGGAGAGCCATATAAAAATGCCCGATCCTATGGGATATGTCGCGCTACGCTCGCTCAAACTTTACGAAGGTCCTTACGATGACCTAGCCAAAGATGAAAGAGTTTATCTGAAAACTTTTGCAAAAGAAGAAACCCGCTATGTTTATAGCGAAATCCTTCTTGCAAATATGTTGAAAGGCCAAAGCTGGTACTGCGAAATTACAGTAAAATTTATTAATTCTGCCCGAGAGCTCAAAGGGCAGACTATAAAACTGCATCATGTCGATGCCGAAGATGATTACATCGACCTCAGCATTCATTGGGGTTCCAATATAAATGGATCCTGGTCCGAGGACAGTTACAGCGCCGAAATTATTTTCATGGACAGCCTCCTTGCCGTGATTCCTTTCGAAGTAAGTGTAACCGCAGAAGAAGGTATAGCCGGAGCTGTACTGCCAAATCAGATTCAACCGATCATTTTTAATGATAATCCGGAAGAGGATGATAATTTCGAAACGGTCATGCTCAAATTAGATGAGCTGATCGGGCTTGGCAGCATCAAACAAAAAGTGAGGGAACACGCAAGCTATCTCAAGTTTTTGAATCTTCGCCGCGAAAAAGGTTTTGTGGAGGATGAGGAAATCAATATACACTCCGTTTTCTACGGAAATCCGGGTACCGGCAAAACCACGGTTGCCAAAATGATGGGTAAACTCTACAAAAGTATGGGCCTGCTCACCAAAGGGCATGTACACGAGGTTGACCGTGTGGACCTGGTAGGTGAATACATCGGGCAAACTGCACCCAAGGTGAAGGATGCTATCGAAAAAGCCCGTGGCGGCGTTCTTTTCATCGACGAGGCTTATGCACTGGCAAGAGCAAACGATGACAGCAAAGATTTTGGCCGTGAGGTAATCGAAATTTTGGTAAAAGAAATGTCGAATGGTGCGGGCGACATGGCCGTGATTGCAGCAGGCTATCCCAAAGAAATGAAAAGCTTTCTCGAATCGAACCCAGGTTTGAAGTCGAGGTTCAAAATGTATTTCGAATTTCCCGATTATCTGCCTGATGAACTCTCGCAGATTTCGGAATATGCCTGTAATCGCAAAGCAGTAAAATTGTCGGAAGCGGCTAAAAATCTGATTGATGAAATCATAACAGAGGCTTACCGAAAAAGAGATAAAACCTTTGGCAATGCGCGTTTTGTGTACGATCTTATAGATCAGGCCAAAATAAATCTTGGACTGCGCATCATGTCTGCTGAAAATCCTGCTCAATTCGATAAGGAAACCCTAGCCACTGTTGAAATTCAGGATGTGGAAATGATTGATATTGAACGTCCAAAGAAATTGCCGAATCTGCCAATTGATGAAAAACTGCTCAAACTGTCGATGGCCGAACTGAAAGGGCTTATCGGTATGGATAATGTAAAAACAGAAATTGAGGAAATGGTTCGTCTGGTACGTTTTTACCGCGAAAGTGGCCGTAATGTGCTCAATAAATTTTTCCTGCATACAGTGTTTATTGGCAATCCCGGTACAGGTAAAACAACCGTAGCCCGTATATTGACAAAGATTTACAAGGCTTTAGGCATTTTAGAAAGAGGGCACACAGTTGAAACCGACCGTCAGGGACTGGTTGCCGGCTATGTTGGTCAAACTGCCATTAAAACAGCCGAGAAAGTTGATGAGGCCATGGGTGGCGTATTGTTTATCGACGAGGCTTATGCGCTTACCTCC
>JBILRK010000069.1:0-7583 GCA_044372705.1 Saprospira sp.
GGAACATGGGCGGTAGCAGTGATTACGGAAACGAAGCCATTCAAACCCTATTGAAAAGAATGGAGGACAGCCGCGGACAGTTTTTTGTTTTTGTGGCTGGTTATCCCGACAATATGGAAGTTTTCCTCAAAGCCAATCCTGGCCTGCGCTCCCGTTTCGATAAGATGCTCAAATTTGAAGACTATTCAGCAGCAGAGCTCTTCCGCATAGCAGAACTTATGCTCGAACAGGAAGGTTTCAGTATTGAGGAAGATGCCAAAGAACATCTGAAAAAGTATTTGGAGTTTATTTACGATTATCGCGATAAATATTTTGGCAATGCACGCACTGTGAGAAATGTCATCAATGAGATTACCAAAAATCAGAGTCTGCGCCTTGCGGCCATGCCAAATGAGGAGCGTAATCCGATGATGCTCAATGTAATCACTTACGAAGATACTGCTACGCTGAAACTCAGCAACGACGAAGATATTTTCAATAAAAAATCCATTGGCTTCCGCAAAAAAACCGGAGCCGGGAATTAGGATTCTTATAGCCCCAATTTTGTAAAAGACTATTAAACTATGAAAAGGACATTCTCAAAACGCTCGGCAGAAGAGCTCGAAAAGTTCTTCAAAAAAAGCAGCAATAAAGCAGTAATTGATAATTTGAATGAACCAAAAGCGGCAAAAAAACCTGCTTCATTGCATCAAATCATCGAAAATGCTGTTATGAAATTGGATAAACCAATGCCTGTTGAGTTTAAATTGGATGATGATGATGCTGATTTTGATCTGGATCTGGATGATATTCCTATGGATTTTGAGGAGGAATAGCGTTTCATTTCAACCAAATTTCATTTATTCTTGTTAATTTTGTAAAGTTTTAAACCACCGATATGTTAGTACAGACTTTGACCACCTTTGCAGTTGCTTTTGTAGCCCTTTTCATTGGAATTGTGCTCATGAATATTCGCTATATTTTTAAAGGTGAACCGTTCAGAGGCTCTTGCGCACAAAACAACCCCATGCTTAAAAATCAGATTGGCGATTGTCAGGTCTGCGGCCGCAAAGCCGAGGAAGAATGCAAAATGCCGGAAGTGCATAATTAAGAATATAGGATTTTATTACAAAAAGCAGATCCGAACCACTGTTCGAATCTGCTTTTTTTGTTACTCAGCAGGTGTATACTGAGACAACTTCGCTTATTTTGAAATGTATTTAACTCGCTTTGTCTTTTGTTTATACTAGTTTAAAGGTCTTTTTTTATTGGAGCATAAATATTTGTACCATACCACTTAAATTTAATCAGCACTTTTTTACAATTTCTGAATTTAAAATTTCGATTTAATGTTGTATTTTTGAATCAAATGATATAAAATATGAGGTCACTTCAAGGGTTTAAAAAAATACTAGCAAATCATAGAGAACGAATATTTGAAGAATATTCCATTAAATCAATGGCCATTTTTGGTTCATTTTCAAGACAGGAAGAAAACGAAAAAAGTGACTTGGATATTTTGGTTGAGTTCAATGAAAAAATGGGTATTCGTTTTATAGATTTGGCTGAAGAACTTGAGGATCTGCTGAAAATAAAGGTCGATCTGGTATCTAAAAAAGGTATAAAAGAAAAATATTTATCCTCAATAAGCGAAGACTTGCTTTATGTCTAAAAGAGATACGCTGCTTTTGATTGAAGATATACTTCAATCATCCCTAAAAATAAAAAAATACTCGTGGTGTAAAACTGAGGCATCTAGTATTACGATAATATTTACCTGTCCTCGCCATTTTCTGGCAAAGCACTATAAATCTGTATTACCACTGTTGAATTTTACATGACAAATATGCCAAACACTTAAGCTCTTGAGCTTACTTTTAATTATTTCCTAATGCAGTCGCTCAATCACATATAGAATGTAATTTTGGCTAAATCTCTGATCTCATCTTTAACATCTCAAGTTTCTAATCTAATTATCACCAACCCTCCTGTTTAATCAGTTTCACTTTTGAACCCTCAATTTGAAACTGCTGTGAACCGACTTTGAATATATCTCCCTCTTTCTTGGACTTTAAGTCGGAATAAGACTCATTGAGCGTATGAATAGTCCCACCGGTTAGTTTGGCAATATAAATGTAATCAATATTCACATCGCCATTTTTGCCAGCACCACATATGACAACATCCACAGGCTTTTTGGCATCGACCAGTCTTTTAATGAGCGCTATGTCGCGCACACGAGAGAAATTGTCGGCAATGAGTACTGCGCCCTTGCAATTCGGGAATTTAGAATAACCATGCAAGATTGCCTCTATGTCATTTTCGGGAGCTTTGCCGCCATTTCCACCTGCCATACAGGCAAAAGCGGTGCGCTCTATTTCACTATAATCGCTTGAACTTATATAATAAGTACCGCCTGTTCTACCAATAAGGCCATCGGGTTGATTGTCACCATCATTAAAAAAGACAAATTTTTCCGTCTCGCTACTTTTCATGTGCTCTTTCAGGTAAAGCAGGGTTTGGGTGAGGTAGGGATACATACTTCCGGTAACATCCTGAATCAGGACATAATCCTTCCATTTCTTTTCATTTTTGGAGAATACACCAGTAACTACCGAATCGGTGGTCATTTTCTTGATAGTTTCCTTAGTAGAACTCATATCAATTTTAGCGTCCGGGTCGGGCACTTCCTTTTCTACCCAGGTTTCGACCTTCATTTTTTTGTTGTAATATTCTTTAGGTCTTTCTTTGTTTCCTTTTCCGGGTTTATCAAACTTTTTCCCATTGCCCCTTTTGGCAGGATTGTGATGAAGATAATATCCCGACCACACCTTTTTATCTTCCCAAGTTACAACCTTTTCTTTGATAATTTTTGTAGGAACAGTACCGCTCACCACTTTCATAGCCGATTTCACCCGATCAATTTCTTCGGTACTGGTAAGTACTTTCGAGCCCGGCTCATCAATTCTTCTATCCATTACCGTGCTGATAACCTGACCATCGGCAGTGGTAACACGGTGAGGCTTGATATAAATTACAAAACCATGAAAAAAATCCTTGGCAGTTTCATATTGCATAGAACCATCCTGAGCAACCAGTCTCCATTCTATGAGATTGCTTTTGAAAGCCTCAGGGAAAAAGCCTTGTAGCATTTCATAGCGCTCTCTATTGAGATTAACCTGATCAAAACTCTTATCTCTTCTGAAAACGGTATAAACAAGATCTATTCGCTCGACGATTGTATCACTGATATTCTGTAATATTTTTTTCTCCTCATCATTGAAAATGAATTTGGCATATTTCATCGGAAAATAGAGGATATAGTCGCTTTTTCTTGTGTTGTCAAACTTGGGTATAACTGTAGGGGGAAGTTGAGAAAGAAAATCTGGATTGACAACAAGGCTGTCGCCCTGCGCCACAAGGAGTTTGGCGCTAAAAAGGAACACAAAAAACAAAACGAAGTTTTTCATAGAATCTAAGGTAAGTATTTAGTGCAAAATTAGTCAATTTAGTTGAATTGGTTAAATAATATTGACAAGGCTTCTTCCCTATTTTACAATTAAAAAAAAAGAGTTGCCCATTTCTGAACAACTCTTTTGTAAATTATTTTGAGTAAATTACTTACTAAGTTCAAAACGTTTGTTCACCTCAGCCCAATTGATGATGTTATAAAAAGCATTTACATAATCGGGACGACGATTCTGATAATTGAGATAATAAGCATGTTCCCATACATCTAGACCTAAAATTGGATTCGCTCCGCAGCCACGGGTGTCAACATCCATCAGTGGATTGTCCTGATTTGGCGTTGAGCAGATTTCGAGTTTACCGCCCGAATGTACGCAAAGCCAAGCCCATCCAGAACCGAATCGACTTGTAGCAGCAGCAGTAAATTTCTCACGAAAAACAGCAAAGCTGCCAAAATCGCGATTGATTGACTCTAACAATGCACCTGCAGGTTCTCCGCCACCATTTGGAGCCATTACTTCCCAAAAAAGGTTGTGGTTCCAAAAACCACCGCCATTATTGCGTACAGCCATAGGCGCCTTTGAGATGTTTTTTAGAATTTCTTCAATGCTTTTACCTTCAAGTTCTGTTCCGGCAATGGCATTGTTAAGATTGGTTGTGTAAGCTGCATGGTGTTTTCCATGATGGATTTCCATAGTACGAGCATCGATATGCGGCTCGAGGGCAGCAAAGTCATAAGCTAATTTAGGCAATTCGAAAGCCATATTATTTTAAGTTTTAGAAGAGGTTGCCCGCTTCGGTGAAACAATGTAGATTTATTATGAATAAATACAGTTTCAAAGATAAAAAGTTTATGGCAGTTTAAATATGATTTGAAAAAAAACAAGGAATATTTAACCTATAAATGCTGCAGTTCGGGCACTTGCACCTCATCATTTTCTGTGACACCACAAAGGGGTAAATTCACCCTAAAGGCTGAACCCTTTAACATAGCAGATTTTAAAGATATCGTTCCGCCAATTTTTGCCAAAACTTCTTTTACGATAAAAAGTCCCAGGCCTGACCCGTTAGTATCTGGTGCATAGCGGTAAAACATTTCGAAAATCTTTTCCTGCTCCTCCTCTGGAATGCCTATCCCGTTGTCAGCTATCTCAAATTCAATACTTTGATGATTCTGAAGCATCGTAAACTTTACGAAAGCGTCATCGCTATCTTTTCGACTGTACTTCACAGCATTCGAAGCCAAATTTTTTATGATTGTTTTGATTCTTTTCCTATCGGCGTAAACTATATCTGAACCTGCAATATTGATTTGAAAATCAATAGGAACCTTAGCCAAAAATTTAAGGTCATCGAAAATTTCCTGCACCATTACCCGGATATTAAATGATTCGGATTTTAGCTCAATTGTAGCATTGTCGGCAAAGTCGAGCATATCATATATGGTTTGATCTAAACGATCTGTACTACTTTCAGCCATTTTTAGATATGAATATTGCTGTGGATTCAATTTTTCAAATTGATTGATAAGCATCAGTAATCCTTTTACCGATAGAATTGGGCTGCGCAGGTCATGAGAAATACTGTAAATTAAAAAATCAAGTTCTGCCTTAGTTTTTTTATTTAGCATCCTCAATTCCTTTTCCGATTGCTCCAAAGACCATTTAATACGCTCTTTCTTTATCATATTTATCATCCGGCTATTCAGTAGAAAGGCCCCAATCATTACAACTATCGTTGAAGGAAAGATATTATTGAAAAGGTATTCCTGAAAGGAGAGATTACCTACAGTAACAAAATATAAAACATTTAATATGGCAGACAATATCACTACATAAAGATAGTATCTCATTGGCCAGAAAGACAAGAAAGCAGGCCCCAGAAAAAGCATACTAACCCCAAAAAAAACAACGATTCTTATTTCGGCAGGACATATATTAATAAGGCACCAAGCCAGAGTAGCAATCAATAAAGTAGCAAAGAGATTGCACTGTGCCGAATTCAAGCCCAATTTTTTCCTGTTTACAGATACAAGAATTGGAAGAAGCAAAATCAAAAACTGCCAGATAAACAGCAATAATCTGTGTTCGGGCATATAAACAAAATAAATGGCATACCAGGCAAATTGTGCCGCACCCGCTGAAATAGCACTAGTAATATGCTGTTGATCATGGCCTTCAGTTATTGTCTTGAATGCTTTCTTTGCATCAAAAGTTTCGTTTTGCATTTATACTGTAGCCATTATCACACTTTGATAATCAATTTTTAGATCCAGAGGAATAGCATCCTTAAATTTCGAGCCCTCACCTGGTTCAGATTCTAATGCTATACTGCCATCGATTTTTGCCAATACTTCTTTTACAATAAAAAGTCCCAGACCTGAGCCGCGGAAAACGGTATTATATCGGTAGAACATGTCGAAAAAATTTTGCTGATGTGTTTCAGGTATACCGCGGTTGTTTTCTTCCACACTAAATTCGATATTATTCGGATTTTCTTTCAGCTTATATCTTAAAAAGGAGTGCTTTGAGTCTTCCCTGCAATACTTAACAGCTTTCGAAGCCAATTTTTTTGTAATGGCCTTTATTCTTTTCTTAATTGAAGTAAGAATATCGATAAGAATTTGACCCTTTTCGGATTTTTGAATGATTTCTCTCAAAATCTGACGGTCATTTTCTTTGAGGGGCAGGGTATTTGGCATTTCAGTAAAAAACTAAATTGCTTAAAATCAGAACAATTGATCCTAATTAGTTTAGTTTAACTTTGGTTTTTGCAAAGTTAGCCTATTTAAGTTTTTATCTTTTAAATCTGTCGCAGTTTTTTTAAAATTTCAGCTAAATATCCCTGTCAAGTATTACAATTGTTGAAATTTTTGTAGCTGCTGTGACTGATTTGATTCAGCATTTAAGGCTCATTGAATTGAGGAGTCAATAGCTTTTAAATGTGTGCATTCTAAATGTTTTGAAATTTTTATTGACTAAGTACAATACCCTTATAATGTCAGGCAAAAGACACCAATTTCTCTGCCCAAATCATTTGTCCTGATTTCAACTTCTTCGAAATCCAGTTTATTCAGTATGCGCAATGAAGCAATATTTTCCATATCAACGTCGGCAAAAACAGCGAGCAATTTGGCTTTAACCGCTTTTTGTATAAGGCATTGGGCAATTTGCAGCCCATAACCCATTCCCCAATATTTTTTTAGCACTCTGTAGCCAATATTGGCGCTTGTTTCATGTTCTTGCTGCAGCATAGCAATACCAACAAACTCGTTTTGCTCATTTTCTACGGCCCAAATATTAAAGTCCAGACGATTGTTATCGATAATTCTATTTAGTTCGTTTTCCGCTTCCTGAAAATTGTAGGCAGTTCCACTTATAAATTCCATTACATGGCTATCGCCAACCAGTTGATAATAATCCTCCAAATCTGATTTTTTCAGTTTACGCAAGCTGACAGAGGTGTAATGGGCAATTTTCATTTCTCGGTTATATGATATTCACAGCTTATCAAAAAATATTCTTTACGAACCAAATTTAGATAAAATTTGCAGAATATCCTAACTTGCAGCTAGCTTCAAATCTATTAGATTTTTTAATTATAAAATTATGTTTCAAACAGGCGACCCTATCAGATTCAGATATACAGGCGCGAGGGCAAGGATACTCACAGATTACCTCGATGGCTCATACAAAGTTTTGTTATTGCAGGATAACGAAGAAATAATTGCGTTTCGCGATGACATTATCCCTGAAAAAGATTTCAAAGCTGTGGAAAAGTCAGCTGTAGAAAAAGAAATTGGGGAACAAAAATTGAAAAAGCTTAGCACCGAGGATCTATTTTACAGCAAAGAGGAGCTCGAAAAAAAGCGGACAGAAAAGTTGAGGCAAAACAATCAGGTTAAACTGGAGACAAAACCGTTCATTGAATCAATCCCTCAGGACAAATCAAAAGAATATTATATACCGGTTTTTAAAGAGACAGCACCAAGAAATAGTGGCGTTTGGCTAGCTTTTGCCGATCAGGGCGAAAACTCCTATATTGTTTATCTGGTAAATGACAGCAACTTCTCTTTTAATTTTGAATTTTCGCTCAATCTCGAGGAAAAATCTGTACAACATTTGAAACAACATATT
>JBILRK010000331.1:0-3715 GCA_044372705.1 Saprospira sp.
ATTTATATCGCCCCTGAATATGCCCCAGGCACCGAGGATTCTCCCCTGGCTATTCCCGAACGCTTTCAGGCGAAAGCAGTTACCTTATTACCTATCATTCCCACTATTACCTGGAACTTCGAATTTTAATCTAAAATGAAAAATATAATTCTTTTAACTCTTTTTGCTGCCATAGCATTATCATCCTGCGATTCGCTCGAAAGGGATATAAATCTAAATTTGCCCGAACCGGAAAGGATTCTAACCGTTGAGTGTTATCTCCAAGCAGGCCAGCCCTACAGGGTTCTTGTTACCGAAACCAAAGGTTTTTTCGAGGACCTCGATGCCTGTCCGCTTGTAAAAGGTGCCACGGTAATCATTCGACATAATGGAGTTGCCGATACCTTGGATGAGTCCTTTTATTTCTCTCCGAATTGTCCAGCTGATAGCCTCTTCGGTTTTATTCCATTTTTCAATGCCGACAGAACAAGATTTTACAACTATGGGTCCAATGGCATTTGTCCACTAGATTATGACAACGATTTTGAACTGGAAGTAATCGATCCTAATGGGGGACGTCAGATTTTTGCAACGACTCGTTTCATTCGTCCTGTTCAGATTGATTCAATGAATCTTTTATACAAGGATGGCAAGGCGGGAGTAATAGTTTCGGCTTTCGATGATGTGAATACAGTAGATTTTTACAGGGTAATGTTACATAAGAATTCACTCACTACAGATGAGGGGGGATTTACCCTGGCTAAAGATCCGCAATTCGATATCACAATTGATGATGCACGTTTTTTTAATGGGGGCAAGGTAGCTTTTGGAACAGGATACGACTACGAAACTGGAGATACCCTTATTGCAACATTCTACCATATAGAGAAAATTTATCATGATTTTCTGGAAACCCTGTCTGATGCAGAATCTGCAAATTTTAGTCCTTTCGCGCAACCAAACAGAATACTAACGAATATAAGTGGTGGACAAGGTATTTTCACTGCTTTATCATACGACAGAGATAGCGTAATAGTCAATTAGATGCATAGCTTTTTTCCTTTGTAAAATTGTGATGCAGTCGATTTTAATATTTGAAACAAAAAATCTATCTTTGTGCATAATAAAATCACCCGAATCTGCATTAGAAACAAAACAATCATATGAAAAAAATACTCTTATCTCTGTTTGTGCTTTCGACACCTTTATTTGTTAAGGCACAACATGCTTGGGCAAGACCCTATTTTGAGGTGGGTGTAATGGGAGGTTTCTCCAATTATTCCGGAGAATTGGTCAATTCTATAGTAGATGTTAAACATATGCATCTTGCTGGTGCAATCTTTGGCAGATACAATATGAATAAATACCTGACTTTCCGCCTTCAGGTAGCCCTGGGAACAATTTCAGGTGATGATAAGGATTCCAAACAAGACAGAAATATTGTGAGAAACCTTCATTTTCGTTCACCATTAACCGAGATTGGTTTAATGGGTGAATTTAATCTGATGGGCTACAATCCGGTAGGACATGGTAAAATGTTTTCCCCTTATGCGTTTTTGGGCATCAGCATTTTTAACTTTAATCCAAGAGCAAAGCATTTTGACCCTAGACGCGATGGAGAATGGGTTGATTTACAGCCCTTGCATACAGAAGGGCAAGGTTCTTCTACTTTTCCAAACAGAAAACCTTATTCTAAGACACAAGTATCTTTTCCTCTTGGTCTTGGTTTCAAATTTGCAGTTCATAGCAACCTGAATCTAGGTTTTGAAATTGGTTTCAGAGCTACCAGAACAGACTATTTGGATGATGTTGGAAATACTTATGCTTACGATCCACTGGTTGATCTAGATGGGTATCTTTATGATCAAACTCCTTACAACTCCAGCAGTTATTTATTGATAGACAATGAATATGATGTTGATGGTAATGTTGTAAGCAGTACTTCAAGAGCACTTTCTTTTCAAGAGTTAATGGCAGATGGGACCTACCTTTTTCTAATGCAAACTGACCCAAGTGGTGTAAATTATATAGATAAAGATTTGTACGACCGTACAGTTCAGACTAGGAGACAAGGTTATTCTCAAAGAGGGGCAAAAGGCCTTGATTCATACCTCATAGCAGGCGTAACTATCTCCTATAACTTCACTGATGAAGGGCTTTCTGGCGCACGTCAACGTCGTAAGAGAAAAGCAGGCTGTAAATCAGCACAATTCTAATCTTTGAAAAAATATACATGAATGCCTCGAATTTTTTCGGGGCATTTTTATTTAAAAATATATCGTTTTCCTTGAACATTAACATTTGGAGGGAATTTATTTTTTTCAAAAAAATCATAGCCTTCCTTTAAATTTTTCCAGAATTTATACCATTCGGATAGTTGATGAGCTTGCAGGTTTTTTTCTGTCATCCTAAACGGGAAACAATGCACGCGAAAGTAGGCTTGTCCATTTTCAAAGGCATAATGTGCCAGCGTATAAATTTCTTCAATTGCAGGATCGGTCATAGCGAAACAACCAATTGAAACACAATTGCCATGAACCATTAATAAGGAGCCTGTTCTCCCATGTGCAAGATCATAGCTGTTCGGAAAACCAAGATTAAACGCAAGATGATATTCGCTATTTGGGTTCATTTTTGTTTTTGGAACATAATAAAAACCCTCGGGTGCAATTTGGTCACCTTCCTTCATTTTTGGCCCTAAACCTTTTGAACCATAGCTGCATATCTCGTATGTCTTGAAAAGCCTATATTCTTTCGACCCTGTTTTTTGCATCCATAGTTCTAGTTCCTTGCTCTCTTTAAAAATTCTGATAAAGATGGCATTCCCAATTTTTAAACTATTTTCATTCAATGATTTAGACAATATCGCAGTCTGTTTTTTTAAAACAGCTTTTGACCTTGTTGAGCTTGGAATCTGAGCACCGATATAAGCGCTAAAAAGCATTATTACAGAAAAAAGTATTGATTTTGTAAACATGTTAAAAATTTTAAGAGGCTGCTCTGTAAACTTTTACTTTAATCACTTCAGCATTCGCTCCAATAACCTTACATTTGTAAGTTGTATATCTTTTAATAGCTATTACATACTAGAATTAAACCATAATCAAAGCGCGGATGAAAATAGTTAAGTTTTTTATTATTCTAACACTGTTGCTTAGTCAGCAAACAAATATTTTTGCACAGCAACCAAATTTGCCCTGTGGAACTATACCCGGCAAATCTTCCTGGTTAAAAGATTATCAGGCCGACCCATCCAGATTTCGCCCAATACTCGAATCTCGCGGTGCTTCTACTATGTATTTGCCAGTAACTATTCAAATAGTTGGCACCGACGACTCATTAGGTATGGCAGGACTAGACGCAGTACTTCTTTCCTTTTGTGAGTTGAACCAAGACTTTGCTGCTTCTGGTATTCAGTTTTTTATTGAACCGCCAATCAGATATGTATATGAAACAGCTTTTTACAGACACGATTCGGTTAAAGCAGGCGGCATTAGAATGTTGCAAAATAATGTTGCAAACACCATCAATGTCTATTTTGTAGCCGATCCAGCTGGTAATTGTGGGTACAATTTGCCCTATGCTGGTATAGCGATGAACAATGGTTGCATAAGTGGGCATACCTTTGCGCATGAAATGGGGCACTGCCTCAGCATGCCACATACTTTCCTGGGATGGGAAGGGGGAATTGGTTGGGGTGGAAATCCAGTTCAGTCATTCAATGGACCTGCTCCAG
>JBILRK010000332.1:0-3713 GCA_044372705.1 Saprospira sp.
TGAGTATTTTTCTAGCTCCTTTTTACTAAACACTTGAAACTAAATTACTGGCAACTGAACATTAAAATACTGGCCACATTAAAACTACTAAATCCCTGGTCCCTAGTTCCTAGTACCTAAATCACTGGATACTGGCTACTAAAACCTAGTACCTAGTCCCTCGTTACTAAACAACTGGCTACTGGCTACTAAAGAACTAGTACCTATTACTTGGCCACTCTGAACTAAAAACTTCTTTTCTCGTTCTTCTTTTGTTCGTTCCTTACATCCATTCCCAAGCTGTCCCATAACAGCCATGCAATTCGCAATAATCTAAAAATCGGCTGTAAAATTTAAAACTTCCAAGAGTAGCACTATCGCCTATAACAACCAGTTTTTTCTTGGCGCGGGTCATTGCCACATTCATACGTCGAGTATCTTTCAAAAAACCAATTTCTCCATCGGGATTGCTACGCACCAGTGAAATATACACCACGTCGCGTTCCTGTCCCTGAAAGGAGTCGATAGTATCGACACTGATGTCATCGTCTGGATAATGATCAAAATCTTTTTTGATGTGTTCCTGAATAAATTGTACCTGTTCGCGATAAGGAGAAATAATGGCAATCCTTGGCCTTTTTTCGGTTGAGGCAAGTGTAAGCAGATGGTCTAGGTGCTGACGCAAAACAAAGTATTCTTCGGGATTATAAGAACTCAGTGTTTCGGGATTTACCTTTTCGTCGAATCCACATCCTGCAGTATCGATAAATTCTACTGGTCGGGTATCTGAGCCATCGGCCATATCCAAAGTCCATTTTGCAACAAAGTCGGCAGCATGCAATTGATTATCATAAAATTCCTGATTGGAAAATCCCATAATCAACTCATGCATTCGGTATTGAACATTCAACAATTGTACTCTTTCGAGCCGCGCTACACCTTTTTCTAGTAAGGTTACTGCCAGTCCTCCCTTAGCAGCTTCCATACTTTTTACCGTTGGAGGAAGCTGAAAGGGGTCACCTGCCAATACCACTTTTTCGGCTTTACTAATTGGGATCCAGGTGGCTGCCTCCAAGGCCTGTGCTGCTTCATCTATTATAACAGTATGGAATTTTCTCTTTTCGATGTAGCGGTTCATGGCACTCACCAAAGTACAGCAAATGACATCGGCTTCTGTAAGCACTTTTTCAATAACATAATCCTCGAGCATTTTGGCCTGTTGTAGCAGGGTTCGGGCTTCGAATTTATTGTCGCGTCGCTCTTCTCTCTCCTTTGCACCAAAATTGCGGACAAATTTTTCCGATTGTCGAAAGAGCTGAGCAGCCTCTATTTTCATTTTTTTTACTTCTTTCATTTCTGGCCTTTCGTCCAGAATTCCTTCGATGGTGTGCTGCAATAAGTCATCGTCCACTCTGGAAATATTACCAATTCGCACTACACTCAGACCTGCTTTTGCCAGGCGCTCAGTTAGCAAGTCTGTTGCCGGATTGGAAGGGGCACAAACCAAAATAGGACTTTCTCTTTTGGCCAACAGTTTGATGGCTTCGACCAAGGTTGTGGTTTTTCCAGTACCGGGAGGGCCATGCAGCAATGCTACATCTTTGGCGCTGAGAATTTGCATCACTGCCTCATTCTGCGAAGGATTCAAGTGTGGGATTTCAATATTGTAATCCATTTTTTCGAAGAAAGCGGGCTTGTAGCCTAGTAGAATTTCACGCAATTCTGCAAGGCGGTTTCCTTTGGCTTCGAGTACATTTTTGATGGCTTTTTCCATTTCGATATAGCTGCGCTCATCGAAGGCCAACTGCACGCCAATTCTGCCTCTAATCACCCAGGAGGGTAAATCTGTGCCATAAAAAATAATTTTCATTTTGTTTTTTTCCACAAAATGCACCACACCATATTCGGTAAGTTTCTTGTCCTCTAGAAATTGTTCGGCAAAAATGCCCACCACCTGTCCCGCTCTGAATTTATGCGGTGTATCGAGCAGTTTGTTTCGCGAAACTACAATGAAGGGGTGTTCTCCGAGGCTCCATCCCGAGTTTTCCACTTCGAGCGGAAACCAGCAGGCCCCTGCTTTAATACGGTCGTTTACCGACATCTGTTCCAAGAGCAGTTGATATTGTCTTATTTCTTCCTCCTTTTCCAGTTTCATCAGACTGAGTACCTGACGAAGTTCTTCCTGACTGCTCATGATGCTTTAATTATATTTTTTAATTCTATTCAACACAATGCCTTTTATATAAATCACTGCAAAATAAATAAAATTGCTAATACATCCGTTCATTTTTCTAGGAATGCTTTTGCCCAAATTAGGAAAGCTGATATATTTTCTTTTTTCAATTAAACTGAACTTCTTATCTTGCAGAAAATATAATGATTTCCAATTGATTTATATTTTTAATTAGCTCTGATTTCCTATAATTTAAAGTGCTGACATGGCAAATATCAATGCATTCCGCCCGGCCCTACCCGATTTGAGGGACATCGTTTCGACCGATGATTTTTTTGGTACTGCTAAGCGAAAATTTCCGCTTTATCTTAGCGACGGATATTACCGACAGCAGGACGAGCCCTGTATTTTCATACAGAGAATAACAAAGGCTGGACACAGCCATACCGGTATCATTGCCTGTGCGCATGTTCAGGATTATATCGACGGTCATATCAAAAAACACGAGCATACGCTTGCAGCCAAAGAACTGCAAATGACTGACCTGTTTAAAGAAAGAAATGGTGTGATTAAACCCATTATGCTCACCTATCCCAATGTTCTTGAAATCGATGCGCTGATTAACAGAATTACAGTTGCGCTGCCATACAGTTTTAGAATTCCTTACGAAGACGAAGTGCATACTTTTTGGCAAATTTCAGATCCCGCACAGCTCGAAAGGATAAAACTCTTGTTTCAAAAACATGTGAAGGCTTCCTATATCTGCGATGGACATCACAGGGCTGTTACTGCTGAAAAACTGTACGAAACCTATGGCGACCGTAACAACCCTGACAATCCATATAATTACCTGATGGCTGCTTACTTTCCTGCAAGTGAGATAGTTATAAATAATTTTAACAGGGTCCTCACTTCGCTAAAGGGAGTAAAACCAGATAATTTCCTGGAAAGGCTCAGCAGTATTTATCATATTGAAGAAGAGCCCATTGCTTTCCGCCCTGCCAACAAACATCAAATGGGGCTTTACCTGGATGAATGCTGGTACCGACTCTTTTTGCGCGAAGCTTATACCCCCGACCCAAAATCTGTTCCAGTCGAAGAATGTTTGGATGTGCATCTTTTCAACAAATACGTTTTACAACATATTCTCGGTATCGAAGATGTTCGTTTGGAAGATTCCATCAAATATGTGGAGGGCGTAAAAGGTCCGGCTGCATTGGAACGCCGTGTAGATGGGCAAAAAGTGATGGCAGCTTTTAACCTTTATCCGGTTGCACTCGAAGATTTAATTGCAATTTCTGACATGAATGGCACCATGCCGCCAAAGTCCACTTATATTGAACCAAGGATGAGAAATGCTTTTATCGCACAGTTGTATACTTGATTTGAAAATTTAGGAACTAGTACAGAGTTCCTAGGTACTAGTACAAATTAGTCAGCTAAGCTGATTCATATTGATTCCTTCTGAATATTGATTTTTAAAGTCTCGAGTTTAAATAATTGCAGCCACTACGTTCATAGAATGATCCTAATCTGCCTAACACAGCGCAACACAAAGAAA
>JBILRK010000333.1:0-3702 GCA_044372705.1 Saprospira sp.
ACAGATTTCAGTTCTGCTGGTTTCTTTGTCATTGAAAAGTTGAGACTCAAAAATTAAGAAACCGTTTTGGTATTTTTTTATGAGCTTTTCTTCGCTAATGCTAAACTTACCTTTTTGCTTACGTTCTGATTTGGTGTTTTTAGATTTCTTTTTTTTGATTTGTTGATATTCGAATACTTTTCCATTATTGTCATATTTGTAAGTTTCGAGCAAAGAAGTACTATATCTTTTTCCGCTTACTTTGGTCAATTTCCCAGCCTTGTTGTATTGGTATTTATAGTCCTGTCGCTTATCCTTATTTGTAACCGGCTTACTCTTGGAGTTGACAGTTGACCAGTAGTTGTACCATTTCCAGCGTTTTAACCGATTTTTTTTGTCGAATGTATAAACATCTTCGCTTTGTGAGGTACTTCCTCTGTAGTCGAAAAGCATTCTTGAAATCAGGTTACCTGTTTTGTCATAACTCAGGGTGTCTTCCCGAACTATTTCTTCAGTAATGTCATAATATTGCCGCCACAAATATTTACTTTCGGATTCCTTAGGGGCATATGACAGGTATTTTGTTTTTAGCCTTTCATGGTCAGTTTCGCTGCTTTTGTATTGGTAAATATGTTCATCCAATAACATTTTGGTACTGTCAAATACTGCTCTAACCTCTTTTATTAAAACTCCGGCTGGATGTAGGCTGTAATAGTTTTCATGTTGCGAGACTACTGCTCCCCGATAGTTGTATTCAGTAGTTTTTTCTAAGCTAAGTACACTGTCTCCTTGAGATATTTGCCTGTAGCTTTTTTCAGTTTTTTTTCTGATGCTCTGAGCCTGACAAATCTGAAACAGTGAAGATGTTAAAACAAGCAATAATACAGATACTAATTTCATTTGAAACGATTTTGCAAACGCTAAAATATATAATTTAACTATTCTGTTCAATGACTTGAGCAAAATAAAAAAGGCAGACCTTGCCGAGTCTGCCTTTCTGCCTTTTATTTTATAATTATAATACGGTGCGAAAAAATTGCCTTTGAATACATAACGTGACCAAATTTTAAAACGCTGCCAGTATTTGTTATAATTTTTTATTTTTTTAACCCAGTAAATAACTCATAGCCACAAATTGTGCCAAGAAACCAACAACATATCCTCCATAAATGTCTGCAGGCTCATGAGCCCTCAAAATTAGTCTCGAACTGCCCACCAATCCCGCAATTATAATGGCAATGGCCATTAAATATTGTTTATCTGTAACACTGCGCATCACACAAATAAACATCATTGCCAAAAAACCACCCATCCCCACAGTATGCATGCTTATTTTAGAAAAAATATTAATGATAAATGCACTAAAAATTCCAATTGTAGCGCCCAATGAGAAAATAGCCATCTCATAAGGAATGCCGCTATTGCTCTTTAGGTTCATAAAAATAACTATGTAGAGCAGACCCACAATGATATAAGGTCCAATTCTATCCGTTTTTTCAGACATAGCCAGATCTTTTATCAGACCGAGGCCCTTCATCATTAAAACTGCCAGCATTGGAACAATGAATGAAAAAATGAGTAACCAAAAGAATAAAATAGTGCTAGCCTTATCGGCAATGATATCAGAAAAACGAGGCCTCCCAAAAAGAAAAGGATTACACCAGGCTAATAGTACAGAACTGTATAATAAAAGAAGCAAGGGATGAAAAACAACAGAGACAATTTTTGCTATTAAAAGCACTGCTGATGAAAATGTTTTATCCGCGCTGTTTTTTGTGTCTTTATCGTAAGTAGTTTGCTGAATCATCCTGCTATTTTTTTCTGTAAGGTTTCACAATTGTGCCCAAAAGCATCCACAAGGTCACAAATATAGATAATCTTCCCGTCAGGTCACCGTACAAGCTAAAAAAGCTATGTTTTTCAAGTTTAAGATTAAATTCTTTAATAAGATTCAATCTTTTTCCGCTTTTTAAATACAGACTTGCCTGGTCTTTTTTCAAAAGGAGAATGTCTATATTGTTTTCCAGAGCTCTGGAACTTATAATCGATGACGAAATATCTGAAGCCTCCGAAAAACAAATCAGCATAGCGCATTTTTCAATCGAATATACTCTAACCAAATCGGCCCGGAGCAAGGAACTGCCATTTATAAAACCAATGCCTTTGTTATCGAAATCAACAATTGTAAGGTGTTGTCCTTTAATTCCACCTATGTTTCCAATGCGTACCTTTTTTGTATTCAATGGTCTTTTGCTGCCTTCGGCGTCCATAAAGGCTGCGTTTTTAACAGTATCGTTTACGCTGTCATAAAAATTGTTTTTTGTGTCGCCTTCGTTGGCTATATAGATTTCATTCTTAGCATTTGTTAAAACAATCCTGCCATCAACTTCTTTTAGATTGCCCGAAATGGTTCCTGAGTCTGCTGGTTTTACCAATAATATTGAGATTAGAATTGGGGCAATCAATACCAATGAGCCATTAATAATTGCCTGATTCCTGCTAAATGCCTGTGCAGGTAAAATGATTCTAGACAATTGAATATTAACGGCTAAAATCCAGACAGTTCCAGCGCTGACGCCAAGGAAACTGTACCATTTGATTAAACTTGGAAATACCATGACAGAATGGCCCAATTGAAGACCAACCCAGTTTCCGGCATGTTGAGCGGCAAGCCATTCCAGAAAAACCCAACTGCTTACCAAGGTCAAATAACCCAATTTTTCATTGTGCCTGCCACGAATAAGCTGATATAAAACCCAAGGTAAGCTGAAAATTAGTATTTGAATAATGGTCTCAATAGAACCTGTGTTTGCAAAGCCGAACCAATTTTGAATGGCAATAGCCAATACAGCACTCAATACGGCATAAAAAGTTGTTAAAAGCAGATTGCATTTTTTAACAAGAATCAGCATGGGCACAAAGGCAATGAAACAAAGCATTGCAGCTGCATTTTCCAAAAAAATAAGCCCGCTAAGCAAGCCTCCTGTTAAGGATAAAGTCATTGGAAGTAAAAAAGAACTTTTCAAGTTTTTTATTTTTTAATCACGAAAGTGTAATAATCAAAAATAGCGCTTCTTTTTATCAAAATTTCTCTGTAAGATTCAGGTTTATAATGATGTATGATTTTTCGGTAGTCTTTCAGACTATGCTGCTGTGGATGTAAAATATCACCAGGAAGAAGCCTGAAAATTGGTTTTAATAACCTGTATCGGTGAACATCGCTAGACAAAACTAAGGTAGCACCAGGTTTTAATAGCTGCCAAAGTGTATCGAAACTCTTTTTCCAATCAGATACATGGTTGATGGCATTCAAACAAAAAATTAAATCATATTGCTTATCAGTTTGGAAATTTTCTAGCGATGAACTAAAAAATTTGACATTTGGATAAGCAGACATATCGAAAATATCTAAGCTCGAGTTGTATTTTTCGACTAAAGGATCCAGTGCATCAACCTGCAAATTGTCTAAAATAATAAATATTCCAGCTGGCCCACATCCTGAATCAAGACATTGAATATACTCACTGCTGTCAATCTCACATTTAATCAGGAATGCTGACCAGTAAGACTTTTTCCACTCGAGATAAGCCTTTGGTTCTTTATTTTTTAAATAACGCTGCCACCATCTCAGTTCAGCAGCCTGTGCGATTTTCCAACGAATCAATGTATGATAGATGTTTTAGAAGCGATTAGAGGCCCTTCATCGTCTTGATATAAATCCTT
>JBILRK010000334.1:0-3675 GCA_044372705.1 Saprospira sp.
GTGCATTTTTTAGCCACAAATCATTCGCTTCAAGTTTCCAGTCATTACTTGGGGTTGCTTTAACATTGGTAAATGATTTTCCGTCAAACTTTGTTATTGTAGAATTTGGGTGACAACCAGTGAAATATATGTTGCCGTAGTTATCTTCTTTTATATCATCAACTCTATTGTTATACAAACCCTGTTTTGTTGTGTAATTTATCAAAGTTTTACCGTCATATCTATACAGCCCTGTTTTCCAACTACCAAACCAATATGTATTTTTCTTGTCTTGATAAATCACCATAATACTGCTTCCTAGTTCATTTACAGTGTCGCCCTTTGCATATATTTCTCTTAAAAGGAAAGGATTGTCCTTCGAATTAGTAGGCTGTCCATTGCAGGATGTTAATATGGATAGAATGCTAAAAATTAATAGTGTTGTTGATTTCATTTTTGTCTGTTTATTGTACAGTACTTTTGGTGATAGAATAGACGATAAGGTTTAGCAGCTAAGCGAAGGTGGCGATTTCGAAGCGCTTTACTGTCAAACAGCATAAACTTTAATAGAAGCACAATCCAGATACATGTCGTGTTCGGCACCTACCTGTGCCAACCATTGCTTGAAAGGTTCGGCTTTGGGCGATGGTATAGATTGGATTATTCTCAATAGACCTTGTTTATCTGCACAATCTGTTGCATATTTTTTGCCATCTGTAGCTGTTAATTTAAGTTGTCGACAAATTGTCGATAACTCAAATCCCGAAACTTTTTCACGCTTTTTCATTCTGTACCAATAATCTTTTGGATCAGTACTGTCTGTTAAAATTGCAATAACATCAACCACTGCAAAATACCATTCTTGCTCTTCTTCATTCCAACCGGAACGAATTTGCTTATTTTCAAATAATTTTAAGTTGGTCATAAATATTTTTTTAAACTTTGAATTTCATTTTCAAGTGTACGATTCTATCGTATGCTTTTAATTTACTTGCTTTACCATCTGCAGCTTTCATTTCTACTAGGGTACAAATTGTACCCCAGTTGCTATTAAGCTGCTCATCACGAGTCAGCATTTTTAAAGTATTGCTATACATCAACCAATAGAAAAATCTTATTACATTACAAATAACGGCGCTATTTTTTAGAATTGCAACTAAATTTTAGGGGGGAGTTTTAATTTTTTTTGAATCAAATAATTAGCCCCAAAACGAAAAAGAGGACCGAAGTCCTCTGTATATCATTTGTTTAAATTAAAATTACCCTTACTATTATGGATTTTTAGATTACTCCCTATTTTTAAGTGCTTTTCTGGACTCCACTTTAGTATTTATTGCAAAAACCTAAAAAGTTTTGTTGTTTAGTGTGTATAACACTTTTATTGAATCTCACTTTTATGTAATTCTTGGCATCAATTAGTAATTTCCATCAAAGAAATATAGGCTTTTCCATTATATTCTTTGAGGCTACCCAAATCACCGCTCAAAACTATTAAATTAAATCTTGTTTTCTCTGGAAAAATTATTGGGTAAGGAATCACAGTTGAAGCGTTAGATGAACGATATAATTGTGTGCCATATTTATTTTTTAAATAATCAGTCTTTTGTACACCATTTAAATCCTTCAAGAAGATTCTTATATCTTCTTCATTTGCAAATTCATTTACTTTTCTATATTCATTGTATTTAACTATACCACCTGTTACATAGTCAGAGAAAATACTGTAAATAACCCAAGTTTTACCTTCAGGAACTGTAAAACTTGCAGAGGTATTTGTAAATTCTAATAATTGTGCTTTGCCCTGTAGAATTGAGGACTGTGCATTTACAGATAAAGTGGAAATGCTTAGTAAAAACGTAAAGATGTATAAAGACATATTTGTTTTCATAAAAGTTGTTTTTAAATTGTCCTACTTATGTGGCTTTTCAGATTTCGCCCCGTTTTTTTGAGTGGTTTTCATGTCTCCACTTTTTTTGTTTGTCACTTTAAGAGGTCAGCTAGCCTTAAACCGCTGTCTTGTTTAAACTTGCCAACGTTTTTTGTGTAGGCGTATATACCTTGGGTTGCGCTTACACGCTGTTATGGGTTGGTTTATCTTATTAAACAAATGATTACCCATTTTTCTGGAATGCCTTCAAAGTAATATGCTTTGTCACCATAAGCATCATTATACCTTAAAGTTTGACCATCTAAATAGTACAGTTTTTCACCATAAGCATCTTTTGAACGAATTGTTTTTCCATCAAAATAATATAGTTTGTCTCCATAACTATCCTTCGAACGAACGGTCTGACCATCCATAAAAAAAACTTTTTCTCCATAAGCATCAGTTCGTCTTATTGTATTTCCATCCTGATAAAATAACTTATTGCCGTAAGCGTCTTTTGAACGCAAAGTATTACCGTCAATATATGCTACTTTATCTCCATAAGCATCTTTATACCTAACTGTTTGAGCATTTACCGATCCGAAAACGAGCAACATAATTGCCATTAAAAGAAATTGTTTCATTTTATTTTATAATTTTATTCCTACTCTTATGGATTTTCTGAATACTCCCTGTTTTTTTTTAGTTGTTTTCTTGTCTCAACCTTTTTGTCTGTCGCTGTAGGTGGTCAGGTTGTTCAGAACCTTTGATTTGTTTTAAACTTGCCTTTAACGGCTGTGTTTGCGAAACTTATCCTAAACTTGCGCAAATATTCCATATTGATAGAGCACAAAATCGAAAAAAAGATTTACAAAACAGCGATTAAAATTATTGTCACAAATATAATGTATTACATCTATAAATCAAATTATCTAACAAAGATTTTATCTTGACCATTCTAACAGCACAGATAGGAGAGATCTAGTCAATCAATAAGCCCCAAAAACAAAAAAGAGGACCGAAGTCCTCTAAACAGTATTCATGATTCTCAACCTTTCAAAAATTCCTCAAAACTTTGAATACTAGGTTGTTTTACATTGGTATTTTTCTCAAAAGATTTATCGATGGCTTTTTTGAAATCTTTATTCAATTTCTCAAATTCCAGCTTGGCCTTGTTAAAATCATTTTTCAGGGAACTAATGTTCTCGAGTTGAGTGCTAGATGGAGCGCCATAATAGGAGTTGATTGTGCCATAAATGTCATTGAATTTTTCCTTCAATTGAGGTTCGGCAGCGCCTACATAATTATCTCCAGAGGTCACAACCAGTTTATTTCTGAGCGAGTCTAACTTTTGATTAAATTGAACCAATTGTTTGTTCTGATTATTTTCTGCTTTGAGCAATTCCTCCAGCTTTTCATCGGTTTGGTCAATTTTATGGACCAGGTAAGCAAGGTCTTGAATATGATTAAACAATTCAGCTACAGTATTTTGCTGTTTAGTCCTTTCTTCGAGGCTGAAACTTGAATTGGGATCGTATTTTACCTCAATTTCCTTTTCGAAAACCTCATTGCCTTTGTTGATTTTTACCTTGTATTTTCCGGCTTTCACAGTAGGAGCAGAGGCCAACGAAAAGCCTTTACCTTTTGCCACCTTTGGGGCCATTGCATTGAAACCCCATTCAATGGTGTTGATACCCTTTAATTTACCAGCTTCCAGTTTTGTAACGCTGCTTCCATCAAGGTTTACAATCTCGGCGGTCATTTTGCCAAAGGTATGTCTTTTGGGCAGGAAGTAGCTGATTTGGGCATTATTGCCAGGGTTATCACCT
>JBILRK010000335.1:0-3669 GCA_044372705.1 Saprospira sp.
TGCTTTTGGTATAAACCAGCCCATTGTGGATATATCCATTTAGAGGGGCTCCATTTAATGCCGGGGATTTCGACACCCATCTGCATACCATGCGTATGACCGCTGAGTGTAAGGTGAACATGTTTATCAAATCCCAGAATTTTGTGTGTCCAATGGCTTGGATCATGCGACATTAGAATTCTAAACTCGTCATTAGCGGTTCCAATAAAGGTTTTATCTAAATCTCCTTCTTTTGGAAAACGTCCTTTACCCCAATTCTCCACACCTGCAAGTCTTATTTGCTGTCCATTCTTCTCCAGTAGAAGTGATTCGTTATTTAAAAGACGAAAGCCCATGTCAGCATGATTTTTGAAAAGTCTTTTCATATTATCAGCCTCAGCTTCTTCAGACTCCCAAGGAACATAGTGTGCATAATCGTGGTTGCCAAGGACAGAATATTTTCCCATTGGAGCATTTAGTTTCTCAAAAAGGTGCATGTATGGCTCAATTTCTTCCGCTCTGTTATTCACTAAGTCTCCAGTAAATAAAATAATATCGGCATTTTGGGCCTGTACCATTTCCGCCCCTCTCTGTACAGCCGACACGGAATCGAAACTTCCGGCATGAATGTCAGAAATCTGTACAATCCTCAAACCATCGAAAGCTTCCGGTAAATCAGGGAAATTTAACTTGACATTGTGTACCCTAAACGCATATTTCCCAAAGCTAATACCATATAAAAATGATAAGAATGGTATAGATGTCAGGACAATCCCAAGCTGAGCAACAAAACGACGACGGGATTCCCAGTTAAATACTGGCTTATCGGAATTAACAAATCTGAGTGCATTTTCTCCACTAAATCGCATTATTCTATAAATGTCTTCTATTAGTAAAATACTGCCAAAAACAGCTTTACTCACAAGCATTGTAAAAAACAAACCGATGAATAAATTACTTATCCAGCGATAATCGCCCAGATATTGCTGCATGGGCATTGCAATCATCACCCATACTAAAGGTACAATGGATGCCAACCAATAGCTCCACCGAATTGCTCTGGGCATGCCGTTTTTAAACGAGGCTTTTAATCCGTTGAAGATATAAAAATCGAAAGCAATGAGCATTCCTAAAAAAAACAAAAAAAATATAAGCCGTCCCATTTTAGTAGGTTTTTCCAATTAAGGGCTTGTTAGGAATCATGTAAGCCCTGTCTTGTCCATTATATACGATGAGCCATATGCTTTCATCTAATTCCAAAATGTTGTTTTTAAACCAGTGATCAACATCAAATGAAAATTTAAGTCCAATATAGCGTTTTGAGTTTCTGACCATTTCCTCTGCTCTTGCGAAATCAAGCAACTGTCCTTTATCCAGTTCAAAATTCTCGAGCGGTTTTGGTCTAACCTTATGATAAAGATAATAGTCGATTGCTATAAATTGTTTTAGAATTTCGTCCTGTGGATAATATTTAACGGCGAATTCAAGTAAGATGTCAAAAATATCTCTGAGTGTATATTTATGGAAATCACTTTTCTCGCCAAAGAAGCTGCCCAATCCCAGAAGAAAATCAAAGATGCTATATTTTTGAGCGACATAGCGCAAGGTCTGCTCTGCCCTTTTCTTATTCCAATATACCTCGAGTGCATGTTCCAATTTTACAATATCGGCTAATTCTTCTTTTGAAAGATATTTACTCTCTATGAGCTGATAAGGTGGTTCCGGATCGAAAACAAAGCCGTGTTGTTCTTTGTCGCGCATTGGAGTACCCTTCAAAAATTTGAGAAAGCCCAATTGCAGCTCAGGTGGATAAAGTTTAAAAACCTCTTCGATACTGAACTTTACATCTTCCCAATAGTCGAAAGGCAAACCAACAATCAAGTCGAGATGCATTTCAATTATATCGTCCAGTTGTTTTACAACAGCCGCAGTTTTGTAGAAATTCTGTTTGCGCTGAACCTCAAGATTGGCTTTTTGATTGACCGTTTGAATACCGATTTCGAAGCGGAAAAGTCCCTTTGGCACTTTCTCGCGAACAAAGGCAACAATTTCTGGATGAACAATATCGGCTGTAATTTCGAACTGGAAAACATTTCCCGGCCGGTAATTATCCAGTATAAATTGAAAAATTTCTATTGTGAAGGTCTTTTTTATATTGAAAGTCCGGTCCAAAAATTTTATCACTTTCCCATGTTGCATCATGTATAAAAGTGTCTCCTTTATCGTATCCATGGGAAGATAGCGAACCTTATTATCGAGACTTGCCAGACAGAACTCGCACTTGTAAGGACAGCCGCGGGATGTTTCAATATAAAGTACTTTGTTCTTTATTTCCTCGGGATCGTCAAAACTATAGGGCATTAAACCCTGAAAATTATTCAAATCAAAATTCTTGGTTTCGCTATTGTATAAAATTTCAATGTTGTCTTTTCTGATTAGCGAGGGCACCAAGAACAGATTATCGGGATAGTATGTCAAAAATTCCCGAAAAGGGATTTCCCCCTCCCCTGTTATGATAAAATCGACATGGGGCAGCGAAATTACATCTTCCCATTCGTAACTCACCTCGGGTCCACCCAGCAGAATTTTGGCATTTGGGTTCAGTAATTTAATTCTCTGACAAACATCAAGTGTCTGATTAATATTCCAAATATAACAGCTGAAGGCAATTATTTCAAAATCGGCACAAAAGGCAGCTACATCGTCACGGTTTTCCTTGATGGTAAATTCCTTCCATTCCAGTCCTTCAAATTCTTTGTTTAAATCATACAGTAATCTGATGGCCAGATTGGTATGTATATATTTAGCATTAAGTGTGGTAAGCAGTGTGCGCATTATCTTAACAATTCAACTTTGTTCATAATATCTCCAATTTCCAGTTTGTGTACTACATTCATTCCTTCCACAACCTGAGCAAAAATGGTATAATTTCCATCGAGATGGATAGCTGGTGCATGAGTAATAAAAAACTGTGCACTTTCTGTATCTTTTCCTGCCGAGGCCATGCCTACTCTACCCTCACGGATGTAGCGAAGCATACTAAATTCAGAAACAACATTTACATCGAATCCGCCCCAACCGTCGCCGCGTGGACAACCGGCCTGAGCAACAAAATTAGGTACCACACGGTGGAAGTACTTGCTGTTGTAATAGCCCGCTTTTACAAGTTGTACAAACTGCATTACTGTGGCAGGGGCCTCTTTTGGATAAAGTTCCAGCAGGATTCTACCTTTATTGGTCTCAATAGCCACTTTAGGTTTTTCGCCCAAAGCATTGATAAAATGCCAATCTATCTCTACAAAATTGACAGGCAATTTTGATTTTGACTTTGTCCCAGATAGATAATCGATAGCATTTTGAAGATAAATGTAGGTTTCAATATCCCTTGGAAGTTTCAACTTGCGCTGAGCCGCTTTCAGAAAGTTATAATCGGGAAAAGCTGCCTTTAAATTGTTTTTTTCATCGGCAATAGCTTCGGCAATAATTGCCACTACACCTATATCTCCACTTTCAATGGCTTTTCGAAAAGTCTGATGAATTTCTTCGCGTACTCGGGCTGTAGAAAAATTTAAATCATTGGTCAAATTCGGGCTTTTATACAAACTGACCAAAGCCTGTGCAGCAGCTGATTTTAGAATAGGTGAAGGCGGTACGGTATCTGAACTTGGAAAAATAGCATCGGATAGGTAG
>JBILRK010000336.1:0-3666 GCA_044372705.1 Saprospira sp.
CAGGTCGCATCGAATGCCGTGAATTGGAAACCGGTAATTTAATTTGGACTTCTCCCTTTCTGAACAGCAGTTCTAAAATGTATGCTATCGGATTTACCGAAGATGCAGTTTATGGCCACGATTATGACACTGATACCTTATTTGCATTCGATAAAGATAATGGCAATATTTTATGGCGAAGTAGACTTGAATCTTCCACCTTTGGCGGATACCCAGGAGCGCTTTTTACCTGTAATGGCGATATGATTGTAAACGGCTCTGTTTACGATGGAATTTTTACTATGCGTATTGACAAAAATACAGGGGATACGCTATGGACAAATAGAGATATTATCGCTATCGGCCCCTCAAAAGGTCTTGCTATGTCCGCCAAAAATGTTTACAGAATAACCGGTGGCATCACTACTCCAATAAGACTTGCAGCTATTGACGTCGAAACTGGTCAAACCCTTTATAACTCCGCTCCTATCCCTGGAGATCCCGATCAGGAATATCCTATAACCGTGGGGCCCGATGGTACAATTTATTTTTGGAGAGACGGCGGTCTGCTTTATGCTTTCAAAGACGATGGCAGCTCTTTTAGTCAGCGATGGAGCTATACGCCCGATTCTGCAGGGCTTTTTACCGGAAATATTAGTGTAGGAATCGATAATTCCATTTATGTTTTCGACAACAATCAGGTTAAAAAAATTAACCAGTCTACTGGTATGGTGACCGATAGTTCTGTCACTTATAATTTGTCTCAATCTTCTATTACTATAGGTAATGACAGTACTGTTTATTTGAACACTGGAACCGGAGATATTTATGCCTTAAGTTATGATTTACAAACTGTTAAATGGCAATTGAGTGCGCCATTGGCTATCTATTGCAATCCAGCACTACTCAAAGAAGGCATTATGGTTATCACCGAAGCAGGTACTGGAATCAAAGCTTTTAAACCCAATTTGAACATTAAACCAGTTGCCGATTTTAGCGTAAGTGATAAAATAATTACGGCAGGTAGCTCAGTTGATTTTTTTGACCAGTCTTCCTATGCTGCAACTTCCTGGCAGTGGACCTTCAACGGTGCCGCTACACAAAGCTCAACCCTTCAGAATCCAAGTGGAATTGTCTACAACAGCCCGGGAATTTATGATGTGCAATTGCTAGTTCAAAATACCTTTGGAGCTGACAGTATTATTAAGGAATGTCAAATCGAAGTATTGACTGCGCCCCTTGGCGCTGATGTATTGTATACCGACAAGTTCAATATTTATCCAAATCCATTTACTGATTGGCTGAACATAGAAAGCGATACCGACCTATTTCAAAAAGCTTATCAAATCACAGATATTTATGGCAGAATAGTAGTTCGTGGAAATTTGGAAGAATCGAAAATAAACCTTGAATTTCTAAAGCAAGGAGTTTATTTCATCAGTTTTGGTGAGCATAAAATAGTATCTCACAAAATAGTCCGTCAATAAAAAATAATACCCATTTAATTAAATTAAACAATCTTAAGTATATGAATTTCAATAAAATATTTGCATTCGCTTTATTTGCAGTCAATTTTACAAGCAACTTATGCGCTCAGACAGTTACAGATGCTGATGGCAACATCTATTCAACTGTAACAATCGGTAATCAGGTATGGATGGGAGAAAACTTGCGTGCAACCAAATTTAATAATTTAGACAATATTCCCTTGGTTTTAGACGCTGCACAATGGGGTACGCAAAACGCAGCGGCCTATTGCTATTACAACAACGATACTTCATACGTTACACCCTATGGAAATCTTTACAATTGGAACACGGTAATTGACATTCGCAATGTCTGTCCAACAGGCTATCATATACCTACATCTGCCGAATGGGCCGATCTGGTAAATTATTTGGGTGGAGAAACTGTTGCGGGTGGAAAATTGAAAGAAATCGGCTTTACACATTGGTTAAGTCCTAATACTGATGCAGATAATTCAAGCGGTTTTACCGCTGTTCCTTCAGGTTGGAGAGCCTATAACAATGGAGTTTATGAAAATTTGCAATATATGTGCTATCTATGGTCTTCAACAGCCCAAACTGCTACCGACGCTGATATTGTCTTGATTGGTTATGATTCTCCTGCCCTATATGGAAGCAATTCAAATAAATTAACGGGTTTACCCATTCGTTGCCTCCAAAATTCTGGAGCAACCAGAATCAACGAACTAAGAACTAATAGCATAGAGCTTTATCCAAATCCTGCAGATGAAATTATAAATATTAAAATCAGTGATATAAATGGCGATTTAATCTTTGTAATCTATGATGCCCTGGGAAGAATAGTAAATTCCGGAATCATAAACGCTGAAACTACTAGCTTAGACATTTCTAACCTGGCAACTGGGTTTTATATTATCAAAGCTGAAAATCAACTGCAATTAAGTTTTATTAAAAAATAATTCAATATCATTATCACAGTCAAATTTATACAATTATGACACAACATAAATTTTTTATAATCATACTAAGCCTTGTGTCTTTTTGTGTAAAATCGCAGGTATTTCAGCTTAGCAGTTCATTTAGCGACGCACGTTACGCGCATTGCACAGAGCAATCACCCAACAACAATGTCCTTATTTTTGGTGGCAGAATTGGCACAGGAAGTAATATAAACAGTGTTTATGAATACAGCTCGAGCAACAATACATGGGCTAGCAAAGCAAGCATACCAGTTGCTAATGGACTTGGGAATAGTGCTTCTGTAAAATTAATCGATGGCAGTATTTATTTATTCGGCGGAAGTTTAAATGGCTCTACTGCGCAGTCAAATAAAGCATACAGATACAAATATTCCACTGACAGCTGGACCGTTTTGAACAATTTACCTAACGCTGTTGGCAGAGAGCAGATGAGTGCTACCCTTATTAACGATACCACCGTTTTGCTTTGTGGCGGATTAACCTCCAACGTGAGTGGATTAATTTATCAATCGGCCTGCTACCTCTATCATACACAAATTGACAGCTATTCCTTAGCAGGAAATTTAGCACATGGGGTGATCGACCATACCGCTACCCTTATGCAGAATGGCGAAGTACTAATCAGTGGTGGTTTTGACGGAAATGCGGCAAGAAGTGAGGTTTATGTTTACAATCGTCAAAATGGTCTTCGAACACTCACTACTTCATTGACAACTGCAGTAAGTGCTCATAGTGCGCTCGAATTAAACGGTAAGGTTTATATTTATGGGGGATTTAACATACCAAACTTTGAATATTCCAATATTCTCGATGTTTATAATCCAACAACAGATCAGGTTCAGCTATTGAACACAGGACCTGTTGGCACATCGTCATTCTCGATGATAGCTTTCGATTCGCTCCTACTCATTGCCGGCGGCAACAAATTACTTCCATCGGGCGCTTTTGGTGTAACCGATGAGACAAATGTTTACAATACCCTTACAAACAGTTTTAGTTCTTTTGACTCACTTCCTACGATTAGGGCACAAATGAAAATTTCCCCCATTGGCAATACGGGTAAATATTTATTGAGTGGTGGCGCTATTTCCCTGTCTCAACCCTATGACAATGCCATTATCTTCGATCCGGGTCAAGTTATTTCAGGACAAAGGTCAATTTTAGTGGCAAATGATTTTGAAATTTTTCCTAATCCGGTTAACGATAAACTATTTATTGAT
>JBILRK010000338.1:0-3636 GCA_044372705.1 Saprospira sp.
AAAAATCTCAATACAGCCCATAATGAAGCTATTAATGTCACAGTTGCTCCATTGAGGTTTAACATACTTATGTCCCTAACGCTAAATGCCTTTTTGCTTACACTGATTTGGTATTTATTGATTATGTGACAGAAGTACAAATTCATTAAATGCATTATTTTTAATATTGAATAGTGTTTTTAGAAACATTGCTTCAAAAATTCTGTTTTTATTTTCAACAATTTTAAGTTTTTGCGCTAAAGTGTTAGTTTTGCAAAGCAAATCGAAAGAGTAGCCAAGACGCGATTTTAGATTGTCTTTAGTAGTTTATAATCAATAATTTATAATATTTAACTTCAAATCATTAAGTAACATGTCAGTTTTTCAACATCCTGATCGCTTTGTCAACAGACATATCGGACCAAATTCGACCGAATTAAATGAAATGTTGCAGGCAATCGGCGTAAATTCGCTCAATCAGCTTATAGATGAAACAATTCCGGCTCAAATTAGAATGCAGTCAGAGCTAAATCTGCCTGTTGCTCAGTCTGAATACGAATACCTTCAGGAATTGAAAAAAACTGCTGCGAAAAATCAGCTCTTGAAAACCTATATAGGACAGGGATATTATGGTACAATTACCCCTTCTGTAATTTTAAGAAATATTTTTCAAAATCCAGGCTGGTACACACAATACACCCCTTATCAGGCCGAAATTGCACAAGGTCGTCTAGAGTCCTTGCTCAATTTTCAGACCATGGTATGTGATTTGACGGGACTTCCGGTTGCCAACGCATCACTTTTGGATGAAGGAACTGCTGCGGCTGAGGCTATGACAATGTTTTACGGTCTTCGCAATAAAAGACCAAAAGATGAGCCTGTTACACATTTTTTGGTTTCGAAAAATGTATATGTTCATACGCTCGATGTTTTGGTTACCAGAGCAGAACCACTAGGTATAAAAGTGATTGTAGCCGATCCTAAAGAAATGATTTTTAATCAGGATGTTTACGGAGTATTGTTGCAATACCCCGGTGAAGATGGATTAGTGGAAGATAATAGAGAAGTTGTAGAAAGAGCAAAAGCCGCTGGCGTATATGTTGCCGTTGCGACAGATATTATGAGTTTGGCCTTGTTAACCCCTCCGGGCGAATGGGGTGCCGATGTTGTATTGGGCAATTCTCAGCGTTTTGGTGTGCCAATGGGTTATGGTGGGCCACATGCAGCCTTCTTTGCCTGCAAAGAAGATCATGTTCGCCATATTCCTGGCCGAATCATAGGAGTTTCTGTTGATACACATGGCAACAGAGCCTTGCGTATGGCACTGCAAACACGTGAGCAACACATCCGTCGCGAAAAAGCCACTTCAAATATCTGTACTGCTCAGGCCTTACTTTCCAATATTGCAGCTATGTATGCTGTTTATCACGGATACGAGGGAATCAAAGCAATTGCGAGTCGTATTCATAGACTTGCACAGGTCTTGGATGCAGAACTTAAAGCCTTGGGTTATATTCAAACAAACCGTCATTTTTTCGATACACTCAGAATTGACCTTGCTGATGAGCATGCACAATCTTCACTGAAGGCGGCAGCGCTAAAAGCAGGCATCAATTTTTACTATCCTTACAAAAAATTTGTTCAAATTTCTTTGGACGAGACAACGTCAATTGCTGATGTTGCAGCCATACTTAATGTTTTTGCTACTTTAAAAGCCAAATCGGGACATAGTGCCCAAGAGCTTGAGAATAGACATTCTGCGGTGTTTTCAGCGCCGATTTCTGTGCCTCAGTCAATGCAAAGACAGACCAAGTTTTTACAGCATGATGTTTTTATGAAATATCAGTCGGAAAGTTTGATGATGCGTTACATTAAGAGTTTGGAAAGCAAAGATTTGTCATTGGTTCACTCCATGATTTCTTTAGGCTCCTGCACCATGAAACTAAATGCAGCTACCGAACTTATACCTGTAACCTGGGATGAATTCAGTGCCTTGCATCCCTTTGTTCCTTCCGATCAGGCAGCTGGATATCATCAGATAATTACCGAACTGGAGGCTTATCTTTGTGAAGTTACAGGCTTTACAGCATGTTCACTTCAGTCTAACTCTGGAGCACAAGGAGAATATAGTGGCCTTTTGGCCATTCGCGCTTATCACCTTGCCAATGGTGACACACACAGAGATATCGCATTGATACCATCTTCTGCGCATGGAACCAATCCTGCATCGGCCGTCATGGCAGGTATGCAGGTAGTAGTTGTTGCCTGCGATGAGAAAGGAAATATTGATTTTAATGATTTGCAATCAAAAGCGCTTCAGTACAAAGACAATCTTAGCTGTTTGATGGTAACTTATCCTTCAACGCATGGTGTTTTCGAAACAGCAATTAGAGAAATTTGTCAAACAATCCATGATAATGGCGGTTTGGTGTACATGGATGGTGCCAATATGAATGCTCAGGTGGGTCTTACTTCTCCTGGCTTAATTGGCGCAGATGTTTGTCACCTCAATTTGCACAAGACCTTTGCTATTCCACACGGTGGTGGTGGTCCTGGCATGGGTCCAATCTGTGTGAATGATAAATTGAAAGCATTCTTACCAAAACATACAATGGTAGAAGGTGTTGGTGGTGAACAAGGCATTCATGCTGTATCTGCTGCTCCATGGGGTTCAGCTTCAATTTTACTTATTTCCTACGCTTATATCAAAATGTTGGGTGCTGTTGGATGCAGGCTTTCAACAGAATATGCCATTTTGAATGCCAATTATATCAAAGCTCATCTCGAAGGTGCTTACGATGTTTTATACACCGGCGAAAAAGGCAGAGCAGCACATGAATTGATTATTGATTTGCGTGCTTTCAAAAAATTCAATGTTTCTGCCGAAGATGTTGCTAAACGACTCATGGACTATGGTTTTCATGCGCCTACGCTTTCTTTCCCTGTGGCAGGTACAATTATGATTGAACCAACAGAATCGGAAGATAAAGCAGAACTTGACAGATTTTGTGATGCGATGCTTCAGATCAGAGCAGAAATTGAAGAAATTGCCAATGGCCTCGCAGATCAAAAAGACAATGTTTTGGTGAATGCGCCGCATACCTTGGCTATGATTACGACAGATGATTGGAAAAAGCCATATAGCCGAGACAAAGCTGCTTTCCCGCTTTCATGGGTACGCAACAATAAATTTTGGGCTACAGTTGGTCGTGTTGATGGTGCCTATGGCGATAAAAACCTCGTTTGTGTTTGTCCGCCGATTGAATCTTACGCGACAGAATCTGTCAATTAATTTGATGTATTAAATCTTAGTGTATAAATTTAGGCAGTCCACGATTTGGACTGCCTTTTTATCTTATTAAAAGAAGTGCTTTTTTATTTTTTGCTTTTTGGCTACAAAAATATTTCTCTAATTCCATTCTTGCCTGCGGCTAAGAACAGGCTACTCCGCTTGAGCTGTAATTAGTCCTAGGTTGAAACCCAGGCCTTCTTTGCCTAGGAAAATCCAAGGTTATAACTATTGAATTTTTTCAAAAGGCTTTAGCCTTGGAAAAACAAAACAGCAAAGGAGACCGATGCTTTAGCTTCGGGTATGATGTTCAGTCCTAGGTTAAAACCCAGGCCTCCTTTGCTTAGGAAAATCCAAGGTTAAAACCA
>JBILRK010000339.1:0-3630 GCA_044372705.1 Saprospira sp.
GATATTATCCAAGAGCGGATTGCTCACAACTATTGCCTGGGGCTTGGACGGCAGGGTGGAATATGCGCTCGAAGGTTCAGTTTTCATTGCCGGAGCTGCCATACAATGGCTTCGCGACGAAGTAAAGATTCTAGACTCTGCCGCCGATTCCGAATACTATGCCAATATTGTTAACGATAATGGCGGGGTTTATGTTGTTCCTGCCTTCGCAGGACTTGGGGCTCCCTACTGGGACATGTATGCCAGAGGCGCCATATTGGGGCTTACTAGAGGCAGCAGCAAAGCACATATCATCAGAGCTACGCTCGAATCTCTGGCATATCAGACTCGTGATGTGCTGATGGCGATGGAAAAAGATTCTGGATTGCAACTCAAAACCCTGCGGGTAGATGGCGGCGCCTCGGCAAATAATTTCCTGATACAGTTCCAAGCCGATATGCTGGCGGTGGAAGTTTCAAGGCCTGAAGTACTTGAGACAACTGCCTTGGGTGCTGCTTATCTAGCGGGGCTAGCAGTGGGATTTTGGCAAAAATCGGATCTCATAAACGAACGTAAAAGCGATCGCAGTTTCAATCCGACAATGACTGAAGAACATCGTAAAAAACTCTATAAAATTTGGCAGAAAGCTGTTGAAAAAACCAGAAACTGGCTGGAGGATTAGTTACTGTTTTAATCTTGGATCCAAAGCATCGGTGAGCCCTTCCCCAATGAGATTAAAAATTGTAACCGTAACAAAGATGGCAACACCCGGGAAAACTGCCAGCCACCAGGCTTTGATACCCGCATCGCGCGATGCTTTAAGCAATGAGCCCCAGGTTACCTGTTCTGGTGGAACCCCTACCCCGATAAAAGATAGAAAGGACTCTGTAAGAATAGCCGATGCAATCCCGAAGGCCACTGCAATAAGCACTGGTGCAAGGGCATTGGGAATAGCATGTCGCAAAATAATTCTAAATTCACTGTATCCGAATGCCTGCGCTGCTTCAATGTACTCCAGAGAGCGTACACGCAGCAATTCTGCGCGAATAAACTTGGCTATAGCAGTCCAACTCACTGCGCCAATTATTGCCATGACGTAAAAAATGGAAGAAGTTTTTATGATGGCTAAAATCGCAAGAATAAGTATGAGTACCGGAATTGAAGTGACGATTTCGATGAGTCGCATCACAATAATATCAACTGGAACAGTTGTTTTTCTTCCTAAGAATGGGATATATCCAAATAGTTTTGAAAGCAGATAGGCCAAAAACATAATGATTGTAAACAGCAGCGTATTTACCAACATTTCATAAATCAGGTATCCGCTGCCAATATTATCGCCCATGCTGTATCCTCTCACGACGAAGGCAAAAAACACATAAGCAATTAACCCAATAACCCCCATAAGATAAGCTGCTCTGGACATTCGCAATCGACTATCACCGAAATATCCTGCCAGGGCTCCAAGAATGATTCCAATAAAAGTTGCGATAGACATGGCTACAATTCCTACCAGCATGGCGATTCGGGTCCCATGAATCATACCGGAAAAGACATCGCGTCCCATATGATCGGTTCCAAGATAATGGCGGCTTTTATATTTTTTTAGTCGTTGTTTTTCAAATGGTCCAAGAGAAGAATTCGCAACATCCGTTTTTTCCGGCCGATAAGTAATAGGTGGAAAAATGACATAATTATAGGTAAAGGTCTGTTCCGATGGCTGCGCCCAATCATTTGTCAAAAAAACTTCATCCCATTTAGACAATTTCAGGTAAACAAAATACTGATGGATAACAGGTGACATAATCCTTGTTTTCTTTTCCTTGATTCCATTTTCGTTAGTCACCATTACGTTTACTGAACAGAAAATGGGTTTGTCATTCGCTAAAAAGTCTGCAAACAAAGCAATTGAAAGGATTAAAATAAAAAAACGAAGAGACCATACCGCAAGCCTATTCTTCTTGAATTGTTTTGCAACAATTGAGGCATAACTCTGCCCCGACTTTTGAATAGCCTCTGCAATTTTATCTTCTTTATTTTTCTTACTAAACCACATTAGATTCCGTCCTGAAATTATTTAAATGAAATTCTTGGATCAACCACTGCATATAAAATATCTGCTATCAAATTACCTATCATTGTCAAAATCGCCGCCAACATGGCAACTGTAAAAACTATTGGCCAATCTCTCTCACCAATTGCCTTCAGTACCAGTACGCCCATTCCCGGGATATTATAAATCAACTCTATTGCAATTGCACCCGACAATGCCCTTGGAAAAACTGAACTAAAAAGTGTAATAATTGGAAAAAGTGAATTTCGGAAAGCATGTTTCCAAATAACCTTATGTTCACTTAAACCTTTCGAATTTGCTGTTCTAATATAATCCTGTCTTAAAACACCCAGCATTGCCCCCCGCATTTGCCTCGATAAATAAGCAAAGGAACTTATTGTTATACAGAATGTAGGGAGAAAAAGATGGTAAAGGATATCGAGGTATTTAGTAGTAAATGAAACATCTGGATTATTGGCAACTTCCATCGATTGCACACCGCTGGTTGGAAACCAATCATACATAATACCATAGTTTTTGGTGGTAAAAAACACAATGAGCAAGGTTCCAATCCAAAAAGATGGTAAAGAATAAAGGATGAATAAAACTGTGGTGGACATATTATCCATAAAACTGCCCTTTGCGTAAATCCCTCGAATGCTGATGCTAAAATTTCTTGTTTTCTCGCTCACCTTAGTTCTCAGTCTTCTGATACCCCATATAGCCAGCGGGATACTAATTATAAGAACTTTGGCAAAGAGGGGTATCAAGAGGAAAAGGAAAAAGGTAAAAGCCCAAATCCATACATACATGAGTTTAAGTACTAGGATGGAATTATCTGCAAGATTGAGGAATCGGAACCTCAAAAGATTTACCCAAAACCTTAGGACGGACAATATTGTCAGGTTTCTTTGATTGGCCTTTTCTTTGACCCAAAGGGTAAAAAACAAGAAGCTTATGTTTACCAAAATAAGTCCATTGTAAAAGAGCTGAGCAGAAAGAGATCCGCTCATATAAAAATAAAATAAGCTGAGCATAGATAATGAGGCAATGAAGGCCTCCGTACTTAGCAATGGTTCATAAGCATCTGTATGTTTCTTCCAAAATGCACTTTGCACTCCCAATGGAATGGAAATCAAGTAAGAAACCAATATAGAAAGCAAATTCATTAAAATTGTCCAAAACAGGGCATCGGTTAATCTTTTTGTTACGGGCAATCCATTAGAAAAAGAAGTGCCGAAATCCCCCCTCAAAAAGCCCTTACTCGCAAAAATCTTGAGGTCTTTGCTCAATTCGTCCTTTTCTGCACTTAGTTTATCAATTTTCTTGTTGAGCGGACCGATAAGTGCATTAAATTTTAAGACATCTGTTTCAATAGCAGCATAAACAGTTTTTATACTATCCAATTCTTTTACTTTGAACTGTTCAGTACTATCATTTGCTTCTATTTGTTCATTCAAGAGACGAAATTTAGCGAGATATGGCTTTTGTAAACGGATGAGACTATCCTCCTGGTTTCTTAGCCGACCAATTTCCTGATAGAGGTTTTCAACCTTTCTGTAATTGGTACTATCTACTGAACTGAACCATGGATAATC
>JBILRK010000340.1:0-3622 GCA_044372705.1 Saprospira sp.
CCATGCGTGGAAATGCATTGAGCTAAGTTTTGCAAAGTTGGGCGCCTCTACAAAGAGGTTCATACTTTGTGACTGGCAGATAAATGCCCCACGGTCGGCCGACATGTCGATAATAGTACGTTGCTTAATTTCGTAAGCCGTTTTGTACAATTCTTTAATATCTTCAGGCAGACCATCGATATTTTGTACAGACCCATTGGCAGCTATGAGTAATTCTTTTACTTCATCGTTCCAGTAACCACTGTCAATCAAGTCTTTGAGTAGATGTTTGTTTACAACAATATACTCACCAGAAAGGGTACGACGAGTGTAAATATTGGAAGTGTAAGGCTCAAAACATTCGTTGTTGCCAAGAATCTGTGAGGTTGAAGCTGTAGGCATTGGTGCAACTAATAAGCTGTTTCTTACGCCATACTGTTTAATCTCCTCTCTTAAAGTATCCCAATCCCAACGAGAAGATGGTTTTTGGTCCCAAAGATCAAATTGTAATATGCCTTCGCTGATTGGTGAACCAGGGTATGATTCATAATGGCCTTGTTCTTTTGCAAGTGCACAAGATTCGGTCAATGCAGCAAAATAAATAGTTTCAAATATGGCTCTGTTTAACAGTTTTGCCTCAACACTTTCAAATGGATATCGCATCATAATAAAGGCATCAGCAAGTCCCTGAACACCAATACCAATAGGACGGTGACGCATATTGCTGTTTTTAGCCTCTTCAATAGGATAATAATTGATGTCAATAACTCTATTCAGATTGCGGGTAACAATTCTTGTAATATCATAAAGTCGATCGAAATCATATTTGCCTTCTGCATTAACAAATTTCGATAATGAAATAGAAGCAAGATTACAAACTGCAACTTCATCGGCAGAAGTGTACTCCATAATCTCTGTGCAGAGATTACTTGAACGAATTGTACCTAGGTTTTTCTGATTCGATTTGCGGTTTGCATGATCTTTATAGAGCATATAAGGCGTACCGGTCTCGATTTGAGATTCCATGATTTTTAACCAAAGCTCTCTTGCTTTGATGGTCTGACGTCCACGTCCTTCAGCCTCATATTTGAGGTAAAGTTCATTGAAGTTTTCGCTGTGATTCTCGAAAAGACCAGGGCATTCGTTTGGACACATTAAAGTCCATTCAGCGTCAGTCTCAACTCTTTCCATGAATAAATCCGGTATCCAAAGCGCATAGAACAGGTCGCGGGCGCGGGCTTCTTCTTTGCCATGATTTTTCTTTAGGTCGAGGAAGTCAAAAATATCGGCATGCCAAGGTTCGATGTAAATGGCAAAGGCACCTTTGCGTTTTCCACCACCTTGGTCAACATAACGGGCAGTGTCGTTGTACACACGAAGCATAGGGACAATACCGTTTGATGTTCCCCCTGTGCCTTTGATATAACTTCCCTTTGCACGGATATTGTGAACGCTGAGGCCGATACCGCCGGCAGATTGAGAGATTTTGGCGCATCTGGAAAGCGTTTCGAAGATACCTGGGATAGAATCCTCGGTAACACTGAGCAGGAAGCAGGATGAAAGCTGAGGTTTAGGAGTACCTGAATTGAAAAGGGTAGGAGTGGCATGAATAAACCATTTCTGAGACATTAAGTCATAGGTTTCTAATGCTGCTTTGATGTTGTCTTTGTGGATGCCTATTGCTGCTCTCAAAAACATGTACTGTGGTCGTTCTACGATGTAATTATCAAGACGCATGAGATAGGAACGTTCCAGTGTTTTGAAGCCGAAATAGTCAAAATCATAATCACGTTCGTGCACTACAGCATTGTCTAATTCAGTTTTATATTCCCAAATCTTATCCATAATATCGTCGGCGATAAGCTGTGCTTTTTTACCTGTTTTTGGATCAACATACTCATGCAGCATTTTCATAGTTTCAGAAAAAGATGCCGAGGTGTTTTTGTGTAGATTTGAAACTGCGATTCTTGCTGCAAGAATTGCATAGTCGGGGTGCACAGTTGCCATAGAGGCGGCTGTTTCAGCTGCAAGATTATCCAAGATTGAAGTTGATACGCCATCGTACAAACCAAGGATTACCTTTTTGCAAATTTCGATAATATCGATATAACGCTGATCTAAACCATCGCATAGATAGTAGATTCTGCGCATAATTTTGTCAAAACTGACTTCCTCACTGCGTCCGTCGCGTTTTTTGACTTTCATTAAATGCATCATTATAAAACTTCTTTAAAATGTTAATATTATATTCTGTGTGTTTTTTTTAAAAGTCTTCATCTAGTGAAAAGGCTTGTTTTTCACGTTCCGACATCACGCCGGCCTTTTGATAATCACCAACCCTTTTCTCGAAGAAATTGGTTTTTCCCTGCAAAGAAATCATTTCCATCCATGGGAAAGGGTTAGCCGTACCATATACCTTTGAATTGCCCAAAGAAAGTAAAAGTCTGTCGGCTACAAACTCAATATATTGATTCATCAGCTGACTGTTCATTCCAATAAGTGAGACTGGAAGCGCATCAGTAACAAATTCTTTTTCGAGTTCTACGGCCTCTGTTATAATTGATCTGATTTCTCCTTGGCTTAATTTGTTATTTAGCATGGAGTAGAGTAAACAAGCAAAATCGGTGTGCATGCCTTCGTCGCGGCTGATTAGCTCATTCGAAAAGGTCAATCCTGGCATCAAGCCGCGTTTTTTAAGCCAGTAAATGGCACAAAAACTTCCTGAAAAGAAAATACCTTCAACTGCAGCAAAAGCAATGAGTCTGTGTGCAAAACTTGGTGCATTGTCAATCCAATTAAGTGCCCATCCCGATTTCTTTCTTACGCAGTCCAAAGTTCTGATAGCATTGAAAAGTGAATTCTTTTCTTCTGTATCTTGAATGTAAGTATCAATCAGAAGACTGTATGTTTCGGCATGAATGTCTTCTATCTGTATTTGTGTTGCATAAAACGAGCGGGCTTCTGCAATTTGTACATCTTTGTAAAAATTGAGACAGAGGTTTTCATTTACAATACCATCGCTTGCTGCAAAAAATGCCAATACGTGTTTTATAAAATGTCTTTCACCATCGGTTAGTTTGTACCTCCAGTCGTTGAGGTCGGCCTCGAGGTCAAGCTCATCGGCAGTCCAAAAACTTGCCAATGCTTTTTTTCTCATTTCCCAAATTTTGTCGTACTGAATTGGCAGCAGTACAAATCTGCCTGGGTTTTCTTCTAAAATCGGTTCACGCATCATCTTTCAAAGTGTATTTATGTATTATTTTAAAACTAATTGTTTTATATTGTGCAATAAAAAAGCAACGCAGTTGCCAAAAGGGCAATCCGTTGCATGCAGGTCTTAATTTTGTCAGTTAATTTCATCAAAAATAGGAGATATATTTCATACTTTCAAGAAAAAAAATCTTCGCAAAGTGCATTAATTGCTAAAAAGCCCTTTGCAAGGGAGTATTTTTTTTAAAAAAATAAAATTCCCAAAATGGGAATATATATGTGGGTAAATATGTTGAAAACTTATGGATTTATCAGTATAGCTTAAGCTTTCAGTATTCTTTTAACCCCTTAATTAGGTCAAAAAGTTCCTTCGAACTACAATCATAAAACAAATAATTGTATTTTAACTTTGTGTTATCTTTTAATATTCCTA
>JBILRK010000341.1:0-3617 GCA_044372705.1 Saprospira sp.
ATTTCTCTAAATTTTTGAGTCTTTGTATAAGCGTCTTTCAAAATTTCAGGTACTGCATCCATTCCAAATCCACGTGGGGTATGTCCTCCCCCATCCGATTCAATGGCAGCTACATGAATTTCTCCCTTATTTTTAGCTTCATCGGCATAGGTACTGCCCCCTTTGAGACCGTTTTCTTCATTAGCAAATAATACACAACGTATAGTGTGTCGCGGTTTAATACCGAGACGTTTGAAAGCATGCAACACTTCCATCGATTGTACACAGCCAGCACCATCATCATGCGCACCTTCCCCTAAGTCCCATGAATCGATATGACCACCTACGAGAATAATTTTGTCCGGAAATTCAGTACCTTTTATTTCTCCAATTACATTGTAAGTTAATTGATCCTTATGTTTTTTACAATCGAGGCGGATATAAACTTTTAGTTGTTTTTCTTTACTGAGGAGAGCACTCAATCGTTCAGCACTTTGAATTCCCAAACCTAAGGCAGGAATTGGTTGAATCTCATCGAAAATAGTAACACCTGAATGTGGAATATCATCTGCTTTTAATGTAAGTGAACGAACTAATGCGCCTACGGCACCTTTTTCAGCAGCTTTTCGAGGACCTGCAGTGCGTTGATGTCCAGCTTCGCCATAAGCAGAAAAGGTACTTACTTTAGTTGGATCCATTGCTGCGTTAAAAAATACAATCTTGCCTTTAACCTTAGCTGCGTCCATTTTTTCTAGTTCAGAAACGGATTTAACTTCAATTACTTCAGCAGAAATGCCTGCAACATCGGTTGCTGCTGAATAACCTAATGCACAAGCCGAAAGATTGATATCGCCGGCAATTTGTGAATTGATTATGCGGCATTCAGAAATATTACCTCTTGTCCAATAGGGAACTTTAACAGCTTGCAGCCATACCTTGTCACAACCCATAGTATCGAGCATCTGACGGGTATATTCTACAGCTGCAGCACCAGCAGGAGAGCCTGCAATTCGATGACCTATATTTTTGCACAAATAATGTAACCAATTATAAGCTGAACTTTTTGTAAGTACATTATCAAAAATATCTCCTACTTTTTCAACATCTTCATCATTTTGTGCCTGAAGGGTATTTGAAAACGAAATTGATGCTAAAAAGATGAACAAGAAAATATTAAGGCGCATGGTCAATTTTAATTATAAATATAAAAATATGGTTGGTCTTTTATCCAAATTTGGAAGTTCGTCATTTTTCCAGGCAAAAACAGTTTTTGTTTTGATAAACTGTGTGGGTAAGGTCAAATCACTTGCAACACAGAGTAGGGTGTCGGGACTAAGATGCTTCAAAAGATCAGATAAAAAAGCATTGTTTCTGTAAGGTGTTTCTATAAAAATCTGAGTCTGATGTTGTCTTTTGGCAAGCTGTTCCAATTGCTGAATTCTTTTTCCGCGCTCTGGCATTTTGATTGGTAAATAGCCTTGAAAAGCAAAACTTTGCCCATTAAGACCCGATGCCATTAAAGCGAGTAGAATAGAAGAAGGTCCAACCAATGGTACTACTTCAAGATTAAGTTCATGTGCCAGTTTAACAACATCTGCTCCAGGGTCGGCTACCCCTGGGCAACCCGCTTCTGACATTAAACCTACATTTTTACCCAACTCTAAAGCCGGAGCTAAAAAAGAAGGAAGATCTTTTAAATCAGTAAATTTATTCAACTCAAAAAAGGTCATATCCTGAAAAGCAATGGGCGTTTGCAATTGCTTGAGATATTGCCTGGCAGTTTTTCCTCTTTCTACTATAAAAACTTCGAGACTATGTACAATATCTACTACATAGGCAGGAACCGGTAAGTAAACTGATTCACCTAAAGGAGCAGGTATGAGGTATAAAGTTCCAGCCATTAGCTTAATCGAAATAAAGATTTATTAAATACTACGCTAATTTAGCTTTTTTAAACAGTTAGCAAGTGATTTAATGACATAAAAGAGTAAATAATTATTTAAGCTTATTAAAAAAATACAGTAAATATTTGGATTTTATAAAAAGAGCTGTATCTTTGACACGCTTTTGAAGAAAGGCATCCTTTAGGTTCGGTAGTTCAGTTGGTTAGAATACGTGCCTGTCACGCACGGGGTCGCGGGTTCGAGTCCCGTCCGGACCGCTAAAGTTTAAGAAGCTCCTCATATATGAGGAGCTTTTTTTATTTTATAGATGTTGATTAGAATTCGTGACTGTCATCTCGTCTGACGGATGAGACGGTGTTCATGTCCTTCCGGACGACTAATTATTAGACTCAGAATTGAGGAGCTTTTATTGTTTTATAGATGTTGATTAGAATTCGTGCCTGTCATCTAATACTTCAGACGATTCTATAAAGTAGTTTAAATTATAATCTACTTTAAATAGTATGCTTTTACTGATACTATTTTAAAACTGGGATTGAATTTTAATACCATTATTTCCTCCGTACAATCATTTGGATAAGGACATTGAAGTCCTTTAACAGTAGCCTGAATCAAAGTAGAATCTATTATTATTTCAGGTTCTGACTTTACAATAAAGCTATCCACTTTAAAATTTGACCAATATTTTAATTCAGATTTCATTACTTCATCCTTCGTGCATTTTCTTAAATACTTATAATAATTATCAAGCGTATCGGCATAATAATCATTTAAGGCTTCTGAATTATGAGCTGATCTTGTTTGAAGGTATGACTTTGCCGTTTCTGAGAGAATTTGTTCTTTCTGTTCAAATAATTTATAATTATTTATTAGAGAATCCTTTTCACTAATTTCTTTTGCTTGTATAATGATATTGTCAGATTTGGACTTATTCAAGTAAATAAGCACAGCTAAGACTATAATCAAGATGCCAATAATTATTAAATAAAGCAGGTTTAAATTTTTATTATAGTTAGTCATTGAATATAGCACAGTTTTACGATAAAATTATATAATTAATTATTCGGGTATTAGACAAATCAAAAATAAAACAATTAAAATTATTATACTAAAAATTTTAATTTAATAATCTTTTAAAAACGATTGTTTTAACTTTGAGCTTAAATTTTATGAAAGATGTTTTCTACACTTAAGATCAATTTAAAGGATTTTATAAGCGTTTTATCCTTTATAGTGATAATATATACTGTTCATCTTTTGAACATTTATAAAATATGGGGTCCAAATGAAAATGCTCTAATTGCACTTTTATCGGGGCTGCTTTTTATATTTTTAAGCTTTCAAAAAAGCAATTTTATTTCAAAAGACTTATCTAAAAATATAACAACTAACTATGAGAAGTTCGTACTTATTGTTGTTGGCAGTATTTTTTCAGTAATCTATTTACAAGCTATTATAGCTCCTTATCCAATGGATAAGACTAACTCTGATGTTATTCCACAAATAAATATTTTAGTACAGCGATTTTTATCAGGAGAATATCCATACACAGCTATTGATTTTAAAAGCTATACACTTTTCCCTACTTATTTACCTATTCAATGGTTGCCCTTTTGTATAGCAGAGCTTTTTGGTATTGATTACAGGGTATTTGCTTTAATAGTGCTTTTGATTCCAGTAGCATTTTATTTATATAAATTTCAAACGCGATCTGCTTTTTATATTGCTTCTGTA
>JBILRK010000342.1:0-3616 GCA_044372705.1 Saprospira sp.
AAGTATATTTTCCCAAGTCAAGAAAAACCTTGTGTATTTGTATGGCAAGTTCATGTGTAGGCACCATGACTATGCAAATAGGCGTAGCGCCCTTTATGGGTCTGTCTCGCCAAGCTTCAATTCTATGTAAAGTTGGAATTACAAAGGCTGCTGTTTTCCCAGTACCTGTTTGAGCAATTGCCAAAACATCTTCGCCCTCCATAATATGAGGAATGGCTTTAAACTGTATATCAGTGGGCCTTTTAAATTCAATCTCTTCCAAACGTTTTTTTAAGGAAAGAACAATATTGTATTTTTCGAATTTCATATTCAGTGCTAATCTGACGCTTAATTTTAATAATTTCTTCAACAAAAAAGCCCCCTAAGGGAGCCTGAGTTAATCCTTAATTTTTTTAAAAACAAACTTTTTGCCATTGTTTGTAATTACTATTGTCCTTTCATTTTCAAAATTCAATGCCAGTTGTTCATCAAATCTTAGACCTTCTGCCTTGAGCATTATAACGGAACCATCGTCAGAAACTGACCAGCTGCCTTTCTGTGTTTTTTTGTTGACATTTGTAGTTAATTTTCCACCAGATTCGAACGCAATAGTAGCATCCCGCAGGGCATCTGCATTGTACGGAATCTCATCTCCAGAAACTTTTAGCACTTCAGGAACATTTGAAAGTTGCCAAATGCCTTCTAATTTTTCTTTGTAGTCAATGCTTTTTTTACCACAAGAAAACAATGCCATCAATAAAATCATTGAACTCAAAAGAGTCTTGAATTTCATATTATCTATTTTAGTGCTGCAAAATAAGAAAAATCTTGTGATTTTTATTCGCTTTGAGCTATTTTCCTGCCAATATGCATAAATCATGTTTATATAATTTTCAGGAATTGTAATTTAGCTGTCTTTGAGAGAATTTAGTTTTAAACTCAAAAATCTGAGTTTTTTTTTAGAAATTTGAGCGTAATTTAATCCTTAATCTATGTTTAGTTTTGATTTTATCAATCAGTCTGCTTTTGATCATCAAAATGCTTTCTGTATTTCCGACGAATATTATACTTATGCCCAATTCAAACAACGGGTTTTTTCTATAGCGGCGGCATTAAAAAACAGAGGTCTTGAAAAGAAAAATATAGGGGTTTTTACGCAAAATCATCTCGACACCTATGCTTCATTTTACGCAATTTGGTTGACCGGAAATGCTTATGTTCCAATACATCATAGCTATCCCGATAACAGAATTGCAGACATCTTGGAACAGGCTTCTATTGAAATCAGCATTGGCATAAATAGTCAAATATTCAATACATCTGCAGTTGATTACATTGATACTGCATTGCTTAATAATCATCAGGGATTTGGTGAAACAGATTTCTATAATCATAGCCCCGATGATCTGATGTACATTTTGTTTACTTCAGGAAGTACAGGAAAGCCCAAGGGAGTTCAAATCTGTTACAGAAATCTCAATGCCTTCATGGAGCATGCTTATTCTTTGAATATGGGATTGGAACAGGGCGACCGATACCTTCAAATGTTTGAATTAAGTTTTGACCTCTCGGTTGTTTCCTATGTTTTACCCCTTCAGCATTTTGGAACGATTTATACAGTTTCCGATCAGAATATTAAATATCTTGAAATCTACCGACTGCTTGAAGAGTATAAAATCAATTATGCAATTATCGTTCCTTCGGTTCTTGCTATGTTGAGACCCTATTTCGAAGATATCGATTTGCCCGATCTCAGAAATGTTGCCTTAAGTGGAGAAGCGGTACCTTTGAAATTAACACAAGAGTTTCAGCAATGCTGTCCAAATGCGCAGTTTCACAACTATTATGGACCAACCGAATGTACTATTTTTTGTACATCTTATAAGATTCCTCGAGAGGAAATACCTGCAGTAAATGGCATTGTTTCTATTGGTGAAGCTACGCTGAACCAAATTTCAAAACTCATCAGAGAAGATGGTACTGAAGCGGGATATGATGAAAAAGCAGAGCTTTATTTGGGCGGCACTCAGGTGTCACTGGGTTATGTAAAGAACGAAATCCTTAACCAGTCTTCTTTTTTAAGTATTGACAATGTACGTTTTTACAAAACAGGAGATTTGGTTGTCCAAAAAAAGGATGGTTTGTTGTATTATCTTGGCAGAAAAGACCAACAGGTTAAGATTCAAGGCTATCGTATAGAATTGATGGAGGTAGAGCATCTTTGCAAACAGGCATTAAAAACAGAGGCTGCGGTGGTAGCAGTAAAAGATAATCGGGGATTTGATAATTTGGTACTTTTTGTAAAGAAAGGGCTATCTTTAGATATATCAGAGGCCTTGGCTACTGTATTACCAAAATATATGACCCCTACAAGAATTATTGAATTGGATGAATTTCCACTCAATGATAACGGAAAATTGGATCGTAAAACTTTAAAAATTAGCATCGAAAATGAGCTCATTAGTCATTAGGAAGGCTTTGCCAACAGATAGAGATTTTCTAATAAAAGCCATTCTCGAAGCCGATAAAAGCAATACAGCAATCTCGTCTTATGCCAGCTTGTTGAATATGCAGGAACCTGATTTAAAAAAATTATTCGAAGATATTTTTGAGGAGGAATTAGAAGGATGTGAATTTGGGCATGAAAATTTTGCAGTCATAACAGAAGGGAATGATTATGCTGCAACTGTAGCTTCCTGGATTGAAGGCGCGGATTCTTTACCTTCCTGGCAAATAAAATCAACGGCGCTATATTGTTGTCTGCCAAAACAGCATTTCGAAATGCTAAGACAATTGTTGGATAATTTTTCTTCCATAAATATTGAGCGAACAATCGGAGCGCTACAAATTGAATCAGTTTATGTAGAAGAGAGTTTTAGAGGGAGAGGCTTGTTTAAGGAACTTTTAAATTTTCATATTCAATCGGCAAAAGATGCAGGTTTTAAATTTGACACAATTGAATTGCTTACATATAATTCAAATCATATTGCAGAAGCGGTTTATACTAAAGCCGGCTTTGTAAAAGTAAAATCAAGCATTTCAGATCATCCTGAAATATTACATTACTATCCGGGTTCGGGCATGAACCTTTGGCAAAAATCTATTTAATATGGACATCAAAGAACAATTACAAATCATTTTCAGAGAGGTATTCAAAGATGCTACGCTCGAAATAAATCCCGAAATGACAGCACATCATGTTGCCCACTGGGACAGCATCAGCCACTTGGTGATGATCTCAAGAGTAGAAGAAGTTTTTGGAATAAAATTAAAGCTGAAAGAGCTAATGAAGCTCAAAAATGTAGGCGACCTTTTAAATTTGCTTGCAGAGAAAACAATCGCCTAAGATTATTTTTGTTTTATGTAGCTTTAGTATTGTGCATAAATAAAGGGCACAATATTCTGATTTTCCATTTCTACAATTAGCTGAGTTGCGGCTATGAACAGGATTATTTTGAACAATAGTGGCATTTTTGTAAAAATATGTTCAGTTTTTTCCTTTATAAATTTTGGCATAAAAATTAGTAAAATAGCTAGAATAAGCATGGTACTGAAAATGCCCTGAACTGTAAAGAACAAGATTGCTTTACTTAAGTCCATTTTGGTGAATATTCCTGCAATAATTCCAGTTGCTGAA
>JBILRK010000343.1:0-3613 GCA_044372705.1 Saprospira sp.
AAGATAATAAATAGGGCCAATCCTAATAGAAAACGCTCAGTTCCCCAAATTTTTTGATGATTGCTCATAAGAATAAAATTTATAGTAGTTCGAATGAATTTCAAATTGAGCCCACAAGATAAAAACAATCTTAGGAAAATTAATGATTGTGTGGCAATTTTTAAAAAAAGGCTTCTGTTGAGAAAATAGCATCATAAGGAGTTAAAGCTAGTCCCTAATCACTAATTAACTTACAAAAGAAGTTCAAAACAAAATGTTATTTAGATGACAAATAGTACCCGATACCTCTTTACTAGCCTCTAAAACTAGTTACTAGTGCCTCGCTCCTGAATCACTAACCCCTGGCACCTGCTCACCAGCCACTAGTTAATAAGCTTTTGCAAAAAGAACTCTCTGCTCACTCTCTTTTCCTGTTAGCACACATTTGCAGCTACCTTTTTCATCAGTTGGTGTTTTAAATGGAATACAACGAGTAGTTGCGCCAGTCAGTTCTTTGATTTTTAGTTCAGTTTCTGTTGTTCCATCCCAATAGGCATAGACAAAACCACCTTTTTCTACAGCTGCACTGAAATCATTCCAATTGTCTGCAACAGTAATATTGTCCTGCAGTCTTTTAAGCGCACGCTGATATAGGTTTTCCTGAATTTCGGCCAGTAGTTTTTCGATATAATCAGAAATGCCCTCCAGTTCAACAGCGTTTTTCTCCTTGGTGTCGCGGCGGGCTACTTCTACCACACCTTTTTCCAAGTCTTTCAAACCAACGCCCAAACGCACAGGTACACCACGCATTTCGTACTCGGCAAATTTGAAGCCCGGACGGGTTTTTTCATCATTGTCATATTTCACACTGATGCCTTTAGCTTTGAGGCCCGTCATGACTGAAGCAACAGCCGCTTCTATTTTTTCCTGACCCTCCTTTGCAGGGAAAGGAACAATTACTACCTGTATCGGCGCCAAACGAGGAGGTAATACCAGGCCATCATCATCCGAATGCATCATAATAAGTGCACCCATCAAACGGGTTGAAACACCCCATGAAGTTGCCCATACATATTCTTCCTGATTGCTGCTATTGAGGAATTTTACATCGAAGGCCTTTGCAAAATTCTGCCCCAAAAAGTGGGAGGTTCCAGCTTGTAAAGCTTTTCCATCCTGCATCAGCGCTTCAATCGTAAAAGTATGGTCAGCACCAGCAAAACGTTCCTGTTCGGTTTTTTCGCCCTGAATCACGGGCATAGCCATAATTTCGCGGGCAAAATCGGCATATACATCCAGCATCAGCCTTGACTCTGCCATAGCCTCTTCTTTGCTCGCATGCGCTGTGTGCCCCTCTTGCCAGAGGAATTCAGTAGTGCGCAGAAAGAAACGGGTACGCATCTCCCAACGTACAACATTGGCCCATTGATTGATAAGTAGCGGAAGGTCACGGTAAGAGGTGATCCAATCGCGGTAAGTATCCCAAATAATAGTTTCTGATGTGGGGCGTACAATAAGCTCCTCTTCAAGTTTAGCTTCGGGGTCGACAATTACGCCATTACCATTTGGGTCATTCATTAAACGGTGATGAGTCACAACTGCACATTCCTTGGCAAAGCCCTCAACATGCGCAGCCTCCTTGCTCAAAAAGCTTTTGGGTATAAAAAGCGGAAAATAAGCATTCTGATGCCCTGTTTCTTTGAAACGGCGGTCGAGGTCGTCGCGCATTTTTTCCCATATTGCAAAGCCATAAGGTTTGATAACCATGCAGCCGCGTACTTTTGAATTAGATGCCAAATCGGCCTTTTTTACAATGTCTAAATACCATTGCGAGTAGTCTTCAAGTTGTGAGGTAATTTCCTTTGCCATTTGATTTTTATGTGGATTATAGGTTTTTAAATGTGACGATTTTGTTAAAAGAAAGATAGCCTGACAAATATCATCAGATTAATAGACAGATATTTGCGACAAGTTTATTATATTTGATGTTCTTAAGTCATAAAACTTTGAAACTTTTGCTAATTCTTGTGGCTTTTAAGCTCGAATGAACTGCAAAAATACGTCAAAGCTTTTATTAATAGTCGATGATAGCTTAAAATTTAAAAATATTATGAAAAAGCATTTTTCTATTTTTCTGATAAGCGCTTTTGCCATCTTTTCTGGCATAGGTTTAAGCGCCCAAGGCAACGATGACCTTTATTTCGATGGCGTTGAAAAACCTAAGAAACAGGAAATTGTTGCAGAAGAACCCGAGCTTAAGCAAGATCAGGAACTGAGTGCTGAAGATGATTATGTTGACGAAAATTATGAGTATGAATACTCTGCAAGGATTCGCCGTTTCCATCAGCCTGCCCGTGGTTTTAGCTATTACAGTAATTATTATACCGATAATTATTGGTATGATCCCTTCATGCCAGGCATGAATATTTATGTAGTGCAACCATATTACATGCACAATAGCTGGGGATGGAGCTATCCCTACAGCTCATGGGGATATGGTTACAGCTCATGGGGATATGGCTGGAGCAGTTACGGAGGCTTCAATAATTATTACAACGTAGGTTTCAGCCCTTGGGGAAATCAGTGGGGTTACAGCCCTTATTGGTCAGGCTATAATCAGGGTTATTGGAACGGTTGGTACAACAATGGCTGGTACAATAACGGATGGCATCACCAAAATAATAATTTGAACGGCTGGTTCGAAAGTGCTGCACCCAATGCAGGAAATTTTGTAACAAACAGATCTCCTCGCGGTTCTGATACAGGCATTCACAGAAGTAGAAATACTCCCGTGCAAGGATATGATAACCAACAGCGTCAAATCCAAAATTCACCTGATAGGTTGAACCCCGATAAGGTCGGCAGACAAAGGGAAACAACTACCCCCAATGTCAACCCCAATGTCCGTCCCGATGTCAGACCCAATGTTCGCCCCGATATCAGACCTGATATCCGTGAGCCTCAGCCTAATGTCAGACCCGACCGTGTTAGTCCGCAACCTAGCGTCAGACCTCAAATCAATCCAACTGTAAAGCCTCCTGTTCGTGAGACGAATCCTACCCGAACTATACCAGAAAGAAGGAGAGATAATAGTGGTTTTGACAACAACAGTTTTAATAATAATTTCAACAACAGTTTTAATAACGGCAATAGCGGTTTTAATGGATCGGGCAGAAGCTCAACTCCATCTCCTGCACCATCCCCGGCACTAAGAAGCAGTGGTGGAAGAAGATAATTCATAGCACTGCTTTTTTGGCAAAATTCATACAGTAAGCCCCATTTCTGTTTACCCTTATTCCGCATCCACGTTAATGAAAATAAATAAGCTTCTTTTAACTACGGCCCTAGCATTACCTTTTATGGTACAAGCGCAAATGACTAGCGATGCCCTTTTGATAAGCGAACAGTCTCACTTCACCACTGCCCGAAGTTTGGGTGTTGCTGGAGCAATGGGTGCCCTTGGAGGAGATATGTCTTCAATGTTTAATAATCCTGCAGGACTGGGTATTTACCGAAGCTCAGAATTTCAAATCAGTCCTGGTCTTCAGTTTTTAGGCATAAGAAGCACTTTTGTAAGTGATACCCTAAGGCCCATGGCGCTAAATAACCGCACAGGTATATATTTTGGCGGCATAGG
>JBILRK010000344.1:0-3606 GCA_044372705.1 Saprospira sp.
CGGCCTCCATATTAAATGGAACTGCATTGTTTATAATCGAAGGTAAGGTTTTCAAAAAAGTCCCAGTATGCGCCGAGCCGGTAAAGGTGACAATATCCTGCGACATCACGGGATCGAGAATGCCAACACCCGAACCGCATACAAGTTGTAAGGCACCATCTGGCAAAATACCCGATGCGACGATATCCTCCACCATTAACTGTGTTAGATAGGAGGTCTGCTCGGCAGGTTTTACAATAGCGGGCATACCTGCCAGGAAATTAACGGCAAGTTTTTCGAGCATTCCCCAAATAGGAAAGTTAAAGGCATTGAGATGAATGGCTACGCCACGCTTTGGCACCATAATATGATGGCCGATAAAGGTTCCTTCTTTTGAAAGCGGGGCAGTTTCCCCATCTACATAAAATGGCTGATTCGGAAATTTACGTCGCAGACTTGCATAGGCAAAAAGTGTCCCTATACCGCCTTCAATGTCTATCCAGCTATCGGCTCTGGTTGCACCAGTCAAAGCACTTAGGGCATAATATTTCTTTTTTAGATCTAGCAGATAAAGTGCCAGGGCTTTTATCATTTGTCCGCGTTGATGAAAAGTCATTTTTCGTAGGGCAGGATTACCCACTTTGCGCGCATAGTCGGCCATTGCGGCAAAATCGAGTCCCTCACTGCCCACAGTACTGATGGCTTCGCCTGTTATGGCATTGTATTGTGTATAGCCCTCACCCGAGTGCTCGAGCCATTGGCCCATGATGTAGTTTGGTATGCGTTTCATATTTTATATTGAGTATTTAACATTTTATATTGAGTATTGATCATTGAGTGTTTAACATTGAGTATTGATCATTAATGGGAAATCAGAATTCAGAAGTTAGAAAACTTTCATTCTTTCACCCTTTCATCTTTCATATAAACTAATAACTAGTGCCTGGCCACTCTGCACTAAATAGCTCTTTCACTCTTTCCTCTTCTATAACTATCTCACGCAGAGCTCGCAAAGCAAGATTCTTTTTACTATATTACTAGTCCCTAGTACCTCGTTACTAAATAACTGGCTACTGGCAACTAAAAAACTATTGCAGTACCTGGCCACTCTGCACTAAATAGTTCTTTCCTCTAAACTCCTACCTTGCTACTCTGAACAAAAAGAATCTCACGCTACGCTGTAAAAATAAAAAATATTTCCAATAACATGTCAAAGCGATTAGAACCCTAATTGATAATTCTTGTTTTGATTATTTTACTAATTTTGCAAAGCAAATATAAAGAACGAATTAAATCAAACATATGTCCGATTTTAAAAACGCGATTCTCGAGGGAATTCCCAATGAATTAGCAGCTTCAAAACCCTTAAATGATAAGTTTAGTCATGCGCCAAAACGCAAAGATATTCTTAGTACGGTAGAGAAAAAACTGGCTTTGAAAAATGCACTACGCTATTTTCCCAAGGAGCAGCATGTATTACTTGCACCCGAGTTTAAGCAGGAATTGGAGACTTACGGACGTATTTACATGTATCGTTTACGCCCGAATTATGAGATGTTTGCCCGACCTATTCATGAATATCCATACAAGAGCATACAGGCGGCTGGTATTATGCTGATGATACAAAATAACCTCGATCCGGCAGTAGCACAGCATCCTGAGGAGCTGATAACCTATGGCGGAAACGGAGCAGTTTTTCAGAATTGGGCGCAGTACAGATTGGTGATGAAATACCTGGCTGAAATGACAGATGAGCAAACGCTGGTGATGTACTCGGGCCATCCGCTCGGGTTATTCCCCTCACACAAAGAGGCACCAAGAGTCGTAGTTACAAATGGTATGATGATTCCAAACTATTCGAAACCTGACGATTGGGAACGTTTCAATGCTTTGGGGGTCACTCAGTACGGACAAATGACAGCAGGTTCTTACATGTACATTGGTCCGCAGGGTATTGTGCATGGAACTACCATTACCGTACTCAATGGCTGCCGCAAAATTGATGACAAAGGCACCGCCGGCAAATTGTTTCTTACGGCAGGTCTTGGGGGCATGTCGGGCGCACAACCCAAGGCAGGTAACATCGCCGGAGTAATTTCTGTTACTGCTGAGGTGAACGATGCTGCAACTTTCAAACGGCACAAACAGGGTTGGGTCGATTTGGTGATCAGCGATTTGGACGAACTTTGTGAACGGGTGCGGGAAGCTAAATCCAATAAAGAAACCCTTTCCATTGCTTACCGCGGTAACATTGTAGATGTTTGGGAAAAATTTGACCGCGAAGATATTTATGTCGATTTGGGCTCCGATCAGACTTCGCTGCACAATCCTTGGGCCGGAGGATATTATCCTGCTGGTTTGAGCTATGCCGAATCGAATGAAATGATGGCCAATAATCCGACTCTTTTTAAAGAAAAAGTACAGGAAACCCTCTGCAGGCATGCAGCAGCCATAAACAGACATACAGCAAAAGGAACCTATTTCTTCGACTATGGCAATGCCTTTCTACTAGAAGCTTCGCGTGCCGGAGCCGATGTAATGGCCGCCGATGGCATTCATTTCAAATATCCATCCTATGTTCAGGATATCATGGGGCCTATGTGTTTCGACTATGGATTCGGACCTTTCCGTTGGGTCTGCAGTTCTGGTAAGACGGAAGATTTAGCTATAACTGACCGCCTTGCAGCTGAAGTAATTGAGGATATGATGAAAACAGCTCCGACAGAAATTCAACAGCAGCTACTGGATAATTTGCGTTGGATCCGTTCGGCAGAAGACAACAAAATGGTGGTGGGCTCTCAGGCCAGAATTCTCTATGCCGATTCATTAGGTCGTATCCGCATCGCTCAGGCTTTTAATAAAGCAATCAGAGAGGGTATTTTATCGGCCCCTGTTATTTTGGGTCGCGATCATCACGATGTTTCTGGTACAGATTCTCCTTACCGTGAGACATCTAATATCTATGATGGGTCTGCATTTACAGCTGATATGGCAGTGCACAATTTCGTTGGAGATGCTTTCCGTGGTGCTACCTGGATATCGCTGCACAATGGTGGCGGTGTAGGCTGGGGCGAGGTTATCAATGGCGGTTTTGGTATGTTGATAGACGGTAGTGCAGAATCGGACAGAAGGCTAGAAATGATGCTACTTTGGGATGTAAATAACGGGATTGCCCGTCGTTCCTGGGCACGCAATGAGGGTGCAATATTTGCCATTAGAGAAGAAATGAAACGTACGCCGGGACTTAAAGTAACGCTGCCCAATATTCCTGATGAAGATTTATTAGACCAATTGTTCTAGTCTTCTTACTTGGTTAATTGCTAAGTTGTTTTTGATAAAACTGATATTGCATTTTAGAGCATACATTAATTTTAAACATTGATAAATATTATATCTTTAGCCCTGATTCTTTGAATCGGGGCTTTTTTAGGTCCGGTTTTTGATTTTATTACTTTGAATAATAATTGATACCTATGAAAAATTACCTTTATTTCTTCTTCATACTGTTCCTATCTTTTTCATGTCGCTGTGCAAAGGACAAAGGATCCATAAGCATTCCAACAGGTTTTATACCTTATGAGCCCGGCCACTATTGGGTTTACAAAGATTCCGATGGTTTTGTCGATA
>JBILRK010000345.1:0-3605 GCA_044372705.1 Saprospira sp.
CATCATTTTTATATTTTTTTGATTGAATTTGAGACAGACAAAGATAAGCAGGTAATTATTCTTTGAAATAGAAATCATCCTCAACGGAAGAAATTTCCCAGGGTATCTGAACGCCATTTGAAAGCTTGCGAACATTTGAACGCACTGTTTTGAAAATATCTTCCAGTTTTAACCCTTTTTTTTGCAGTGCATTTAATAATTCTTGGGTGTAAAGGCCGTGATCAGCCTCAGGCTTATCGGCAGCGACGGCACCAGGCGAGGTAGAAAACGCAATAAATGAATTATAAGGTGCTGATTGTATAGAAGCCAAACCATTATGTCTGTTTCGGCTGTCTTTAAAAGCTTCTTCGTAGGGATTGTCGCGGCAGGCATCCAAAATAATCAAATTAAGTTCGTTTTCGGCATAGTCCATTTCTACAAGAACCCTACTCAGGTCTACGGCTTCTAGCTCAATATCCTGCGTCTTTCTGATGTCTGCATCTATCGGCAGCAGATAATTCCTGCCCCCTTCCTGAAGTCCATGTCCTGCAAAGTAAAAAAGCCCAACTCCGCCTTCTTCTTTTAATCTTTGTCCAAAATCGCGCAGGGCTATTTTAAGATTTTTCTGACTTAAATTGGTAAACAACATAACAGAGAAACCTGAATGTCTGAGTTCATCAGCTATTGAACTGGCATCGTTCACGGGGTTTTTAAGGGGATTGTTCTGATAGTCAGCATTTCCAATCACTAGAGCAGTTCTTTTTTTTGAACCAATAATGGTATGTGGTTCCAAAAGATTTGGATAAGATTTTTGAGGAAATGACTCAGCCGTAGTGCTACTATTATTGGCAATATCGCTCGTATCAACTAATTCGATTTCTACGGTTGATTTAACAAAGACCCCCTTTTCCCAAAAACCCTCGTTTACTGTACCATCAATCCCGAAATAAGTACCTTCGCCATGCCTTTCATTGTTGAGGTACTCACCTATATATGTGTCACCATTTGACCATTTATAAGTACCATAGCCATGACGCATGTTTTCTTTAAATTGACCGCGGTACTGATTGCCATTTTTAGAAATATAAACACCATTGCCATCTAGTTGTCCATTTTTGAACTCACCTATATATTTATCAGTATTCGGGAAAATAAAACGCCCAATTCCATTGTCACAATCGCCGGTAGCACAACCCTGGTCTTGAGCTGACAATATTTGTACAAAAAAAAGTAGGAATAAAAGTTTGAACAAGCTCATTTTTATCTTTGTCTGGACATTTAGCTTCAAAATTGCAAATTTTATTCCACATTGCCAAAAAGTAGATTATTTTAGGATTTAACTTGATCGAAGTCATATTTTATTGACAATGCTTTTGTAAAATAGTGTAATTTTTTTTTGTCCTTGACAAAAAGTTCTATATTTGCAAGCCTAATGAAAAACCTTGTTTGTGTTTAGCAAGCAAATCTCTTTAATAATGTGGAACTTATAAATTTCTTACGGCTTTATTGAGGTACAAATCGGGTAGAATTATCAAATAATATTTAAAACAAATCGAATTACAAAGCGATGCAAGGGAAAAGTTTCGTAAGGTTTTTTACGATTGCACTGGTTTTGGTCGTGTCTTACATCTTTCTGCTGATGCTGCCGACCGCTCGCGTAGAGCGTCAGGCAAAAGAGTATGCAGAGGCGAAAGCCGCTAACATCAAAGATCCGGAAGAAAAAGAGCTTGTTATGGAACAAGCACAGGAGTACTTTTTGGATGATTCAATTGCCGAACAGGGTGTATTAAACCTGGGCTTCAAGTCATATTCCTATGAGGAACTCAAAAGAGGACAACTCTCTTTGGGTCTTGACCTCAAAGGTGGTATGAGTGTTGTTCTACAGGTTAATCTCCGTGACTTGGTTGTTACTTTAGCTAAAGAAAGCACAGATACTGTATTCCGCAAGGCTATTGAAAATGCCCGTAAGGCTCAAAACGCCAATCAGGGTGATTTCGTGACACTATTTGGTCGTGAGTTTGACAAAATCGCAAAAGGAAAACCTCTTGCGCCGCTGTTTCTTGCCAGCGATAAGCTACAAGGTGTAAAAGTAAATTCAACCAATGCTCAGGTTTTGGAAGCAATCAGAAAAGAAGCTTCGCAGACAGTTGAAAATACCTACAATCTGCTCAAAAAACGTATCGATAAATTCGGTGTTGTATCGCCTACAGTTTCATTGGATAAAACAACGGACAGAATTACTGTTGAGTTGCCAGGTATCAAATCTCCAAAACGTGCACGTCGCTTACTTCAAGCAACAGCAAGCCTGGAGTTTTGGGAAATGTATCGTGCTGTTGAGCTTTTGGGTCAGCAAAATCCAGGTCCTTGGATTCAATTAAATGATGCACTAAAGCTCAATCCAAAATATAACAGTAAGGCTAAGGCTGTAATTGCTCCTGATTCTGCTACACTAGCCAAAATCGAAGCCGTTAAAAAAGATAGCACCCTATCTCAGGTTCAAAAAGATTCACAAATTGCTGTGCTTGACCCATCAAAGGTAAAAGATACCAGTGATGTTGGTCCTCTTTTCAACGCACTCAGTGCAGCACCGCCACAGGATGAAAATGATCCTTTCTTTGGTTTTGCCAAATCTGCAGATACCGCTTCTGTAATGGCTATGCTCAGCTCTGAGGAAGCCAAAGCAATTATGCCGCGTGATGTTCGTTTTGTTTGGGGAGCAAAGGCTGACAAAGACAAAACTACAGGCGCACGTTTGTATCAACTATTCGCTATCAACACCAAGGGGTCGAAAAAAGCTACCCTGACTGGTGAAAGAATTACTTCGACATCGGTAAGTACTACCCAACGTGGTGGCCTCGATTATGCAGTATCTCTTGATATGGACAAAGAGGGTACACGTCTTTGGAAAAAAATGACTGAAGATAATGTTAAACGTTGTGTTGCTGTTGTACTAGATGACAAAGTTCAATCTTGGCCAAGAGTAAATGAGGTGATTCCTAATGGACGTACTCAAATTTCAGGTAATTTCTCTGCTACAGATGCAAATGATCTTGCCAACATACTTTCTATCGGTAAATTACCTGCTACAACAGAAATTATCGAGGAATCTGTAGTTGGACCAAGTCTTGGAGAAGCAACCATCAATGCGGGCTTATTCTCATTGTTGGCAGGTTTCCTTCTTGTACTTGTCTTCATGCTTGTTTACTACTCATTCAGTGGTGTAATTGCAGTTGCAACACTCTTCCTTAACATATTTTTCATTTTCGGCTGTCTTGCATCTTTCGGTACAGTACTCACACTACCTGGTATTGCCGGTATCGTACTAACCATAGGTATGGCGGTGGATGCAAACGTAATCATCTTTGAACGTATTCGTGAAGAATTGCGCAAACCAGATGCCGTTTGGAAAAATGCTGTAGTCGAGGGCTTTAAACATTCTTATTCTTCAATTATTGACGCCAACGTAACCACACTTGTTACAGCAATTATTCTTTTCCAGTATGGTTTAGGACCAATAAAAGGTTTTGCAACTGTATTGGCAATTGGTGTTGTTTCTTCGGTCTTTACAGCCGTAATGGTAGGTCGTTTGTTCTTTGAATACTATATCAAGCGCAATAAGCCTGTTG
>JBILRK010000346.1:0-3596 GCA_044372705.1 Saprospira sp.
CCCAATATAATAACCCTCTGCAATGCCTTTTTTGGCTGCCTTGCAGTGCTAAGCATTTTTAGCGGACAGACAGCTTGGCTGCCCTGGCTTATAGCCATCTGCCTACTGGCAGATTTTGCCGATGGCCTTGCAGCCAGGTTACTGAAACAATCTTCAGCAATCGGCAAGGAACTCGACTCTTTGGCCGATGTCATTTCTTTTGGTTTTGTTCCTGGAGCAATTTACTATCTGCTCCTATGCAAAAGCCTGGGTCTGGAAGGACTGGATTTTAGCAATCCCAACAGCTATCTGCCGGCCTTGGGTTTTGTAATTACGGCATTCTCAGCATTGCGCCTGGCCAAATTCAATACCGACAGCCGTCAGACTGAAAACTTTATTGGTCTGAACACCCCTGCTAATACAATTTTTACACTAGGGTTGCTGCTGACTGTAGAAAATAACAGTTTTGGACTTTCAGAGCTGCTGCTCAATTTACCCTTGCTAATCTCTTTGATAGGCCTATTTTCCTTCCTGCTTGTTTCAGAAATACCTATTTTCTCTTTTAAATTTAAAGGCTTGTTCTGGAAGGGCAATGAAATTCGTTTTGTCTTCCTTATTCTGTCGGCATTGCTGTTGATATTTTTGCCATTGGGTCTGGCAATGATGAGCTGTATTGCACTCTATTTATTGAGTTCAATTGTGCTTATTGCATCAAAAAAGAAAGCCTAAATAAAACCCTACTTCTTAGCCTTCTTAGGCTTTATCTTATTTTTCTGCAGGAATTCCTGTGCCAGGTTAAAAAAGTTTACGGAACCTTTAGAGGAGGCATCGTACATAGCAACAGGCTTACCCTCGCCCGGTGCTTCTGAGATGCGTGAGTTTCGGTGAATGATCGTTTCGAAAACACGGTCGGAAAAATATTTACGCGCTTCTTCCACCACCTCTTTGGCAAGGCGCAGGCGGATATCGTACATTGACAATAAAATACCTTCGATATCAAGGTCTTTGTTCAACTGACTTTTAACCAATCGGATGGTATTCATCAACTTACCCAAACCTTCGAGTGCAAAATATTCGCACTGTACAGGAATTAGGACGGAATCAGCAGCTGTTAGCGCATTGACAGTAACTAAACCCAATGATGGAAGACAATCAATAAAAATGAAATCATACTCATCGGCTAGCTGATTGGTAATGCCCTGCATAATATATTCTCTCTGCCAGCGATTGATGAGTTCAATCTCAGCACCTACCAGGTTTATATGAGCTGGAAGCAGAAAAAGATTTGGCGTAGCAGTTTTTAGTACAGCGCTTTTGGGGTCAGCGTCGTCAATAAGACAATCGTAAATACTCAATTCAACAGAATCGGGAGGGATACCTACTCCGGATGTCGAATTGGCCTGAGGGTCAGAATCTATAAGCAGCACCTTGTAATCTAAAATAGCAAGACTTGCAGCTAAATTAATGGCAGTCGTGGTTTTGCCTACTCCACCCTTTTGATTCGCGATTGCTACTACTTTTCCCATTTCACTTAATAATTGTACTTAATTTTAGACAAAAATAGCACATTTTCGCGACAAATGCAAATATTATAAAATTGACATTTATGATTCGGCTTTGATAATAAAAATGATTGTAAATTCGCGTCCAAACTGTATCACTCCATGTCAACACGCCTCATTTTTGCCCATGTGGCTATGTTTTTGGTCTCACTAATTTATGCTGCTAATTTTTCCTTGGCGAAAATGGCAATGCCAGAATATGTTGGCGCCTTTGGCTTTATACTTCTGCGGGTAAGTGCAGCAGCTGCCTTATTTTTTCTCAGCAGTATTTTCATAAGAGAAAAGGTTGCAAAGAAGGATATGGGCACTTTGATCCTAACCAGTATTTTTGGCGTGGCATTAAATATGCTTACCTTTTTCAAAGGCCTGGAACTGACAACACCGATAAACGGGGCGCTTATCATGCTGATGACACCTATTCTTGTCTTGGTTTTTTCCTTTGTTGTCCTGAAAGAAAAATTGAATTTTCTAAAAATTATCGGCATAGGACTTGGTCTGGGCGGTGCACTCATGCTTACGCTGTCCAATTCAAATGCTGCTTCAGATTATGCACCTGATCCGCTTTGGGGTAATATTTTGGTTGGCATCAATGCTGCATCTTACGGAGTTTATCTCATCATGATCAAACCATTGGCCAAAAAATACCATCCAATTACCATCATGAAATGGAATTTTGGTATAGGACTTCTTTTCGTTTTTCCATTTGGCATACAACAAAGCCTTGAAGTGAATTGGCAAATGATGCCTTATGAGATTATGCTGGTTATCGCATTTGTACTCTTTTTTGTCACCTTTGTCAACTATCTTTTAAATGCCATTGCACTTACGGTGGTTTCTCCTGCCGTTGTAGGTGCTTATATTTATTTGCAGCCGGTTTTGACGGCGCTTATTGCCGTTATTGGTGGGCACGATAACCTTACACTCACCATTACAGTATCCTCTTTACTCATCTTTGCCGGCGTTTATCTGGTTTCCTACAAAAAGTAGTAAAAAAAACCACAAGAATTAAAGCGCTCATTTTTAGCTTAATACGCAACACTGCAATAAAAATTCTTAAAATTTAAGATTTTTTTTACAAGCTACACGCCAAACTAAATTCTTCCTGCATCTTAATTATTAGAATCAACTAATTAGTTTGATATTTTTTACAAAATAATAATTCTAAATAGTTTATTTATTCGAAACTACTATAAAGTTTCGTTCTGACAGTCTCATGAGCTTTTCAGGTTTTTTATATTATTCACACTTAAAACACTTAAGGGTATGGAAACGCTTATGCTTCAACCAATCTGTCTCGCTGTTTTTTTTCTTGATGGAAATAGCGTTTTGATGACAGTCGCTGCTGCTGCAGCCATGATTTATCTCTATATCTTGATCGCTAAAAAAATAAAGCCAGAAGGCAAAAAAGGCCGTATGCTCGAAAAAACTACTATCAGTAGGGGTATAGGAATTTCTGCAGCGCTGTTTGTTACCGCTGTGCTCATGTCATGGACCTCTGAAAAAACGGAACAACAATTTGTCGAAACAATTGAAGAGGAAGTGATTTGGGCCAATGAAGTCTCCGAAACTGTTGACATTAAAAAAGAACTGCCCAAAGCCAATATTGAGCCACCAAAACTAGAAAGTCCAAAGTTTGAAATCAAGGATATCATAGAGAAACTGCCCGATGAAAAGAAAGCAGTCACAGGTAGCCCCGACGGAAAAGGCGATGAAAAAAACAAGTCAATTGGCACTGAAATAAAATTGCCCGATTTCGAAATTGAAGATAAGAGAGAAAAAGAAGTTGAAATCGAAATGCCGCTCACCTTTGCCGAAAAAATGCCCAGATACTGCGGTTGCGAAGAGGCCGGACAAAAAGAGGAAGAGAAAAGAATCTGTTCCGACAAAAAAATGACTGCCTATCTTGCAAAGGTTGTCGATTATCCACTTATGGCAAGAGAAATGGGTTACGAGGGCAAAGTTTTTATCAGTTTCACCGTTGAAACTGATGGTACGCTCAGCAACATCGAAATAAAAAAGGATATGACTCCAGGGGGTGGAATGGGCAATGCAGCA
>JBILRK010000347.1:0-3593 GCA_044372705.1 Saprospira sp.
GAATTAGCAAATACTATGTTTCGGGCGTTCACAGTCAGCTCAATGATAGTAGAGCTCAAGGCTATTATTCCACTTCAAATTATCATTCATTTAATCACAAAAGCTACATTGATTTTCTCGCCTCGCTCGATATAATAAATCCAAAAGATGAAATGCAGACCAGATGGGTCTATGGGTTAAATGAAAGGCCTTTGCTGCAGATTATGGCACATAATAAATATATTTTGACAAAAGAATCTGCACTCGCTCAAATAGGTTATGAAGCATTTGATTCTGTTGGGGATGTCAAAATTTTTAAAAACAGCTACTTTCTCCCTTTCGGCTTTGCTTACGATAAAATGCTGGATTCTGCTACTTTTCATAAACTATCGAGGGAAGCGGGCAGTCTTAAAAAGCAAGTTTGCCTGCTAAAATCAATTGTTTTGGATAATGCGGATATGGCTTCTTTTGCTGGCCTGGAAAAATTCGATACCTTAGTGCTGATGCAAGCGGATTTAAATGATGGACTGTCAACAGACATTGAAGCGAGAAAGCAGCATGTTATGGAAATGACTAAATTTTCTCAAAATAATATACAGGGTCGCATTAAATTGGAAAAAGCGATGGCAGTTTTCTTTGCCATGCCCTTTGACCCTTCTTGGTCAGTAAAAGTGAATGGCAAAGATGCAAAATTATATCGAGGCAACCTTGGCATGACTGCTTTGCCGCTTCCAGCAGGGTCGCACAACATTGAACTCAGCTTTACAAGACCTTATTGGACGCTTTCGCTCATCCTGTCGGGTATAGGCTTTTCGGTTTTTGTGATCGCTTTGGCCTGGTCAATCATTATAAAGCGTAAAAAGAACAAAAAAATATCCGAAGAAAATCTGTCCGAAAGTTCAGAATAGTAACAAAAACAAAAAAAATACTAAATTAGCAGCCAAATTCATTAACAAAAACTATAACAGAATATATCAACATGGAATACGGAAATCTATTGGTTGAAAACCGCGACGGAATCGTAATTGTAACCATCAACAGGCCAAAGGCGCTGAATGCACTGAACAGAGATACATTGAATGACCTGAAGGCATTTTTTGGACAGGATGCGATGAAAATTCAAGGATTGAAGGGCGTCGTGCTTACAGGCTCGGGAGAAAAATCATTTGTTGCCGGAGCCGATATCAGCGAATTTAATGGTTTGGATGCACAGGGCGGATTGGAAATGTCACAAAACGGACATGACATCTTTTTCCTGATTGAACGTTTTCATAAGCCTGTTATCGCTGCGGTGAATGGCTTTGCCTTGGGTGGTGGTTGCGAACTGGCTATGAGTTGCCATATGCGCATTGCAGGTGAAAAAGCCCGTTTTGGTCAACCCGAGGTGAATCTGGGTATTATTCCAGGTTATGGCGGCACTCAAAGACTGATTCAATACATTGGTAAAAGTAAAGCTATAGAACTACTGCTTACTGCCGATATGATTGGCGCGGAAGAAGCTTATCGTCTTGGCTTGGTAAACCATGTTGTACCTGCAGGCGAAGAAGTGAATAAAGCCATCGAAATTTTAACTAAAATAGCCGCCAAGGCGCCCATCGCCATTGAGAAAATTATTGAATGCGTGAACGCATATTTTCCGACGGAAGGCTTCAACAGAGAGGTGATTGAATTTGCCAATACGGTAAAAACGGAGGATTTCAAAGAAGGCGCTGCTGCATTTTTGGAGAAGAGGGTTGCGGATTTTAGGGGGAAGTAGGTTTTTTTTAGGTACTAGGAGCTAGGGACTAGGTATTAGATTAGTAGCCAGTAGCCAGTTATTTAGTAGCCAGGTATCTTAAGGGACGAGGGACTAGGGACTAGTTGTTTAGTGACCAGTAGCCAGTTTTTTTAGTAAGGAGGGACTAGTTTTATAGTAAGCAGTAACCAGTAGCCAGTTTTTTAGGGACTAGGGACTAGTAGTTTTAAAGTGGCCAGTAATTTAGTTTCAAGTGATTAGTAAAAAGGAGCTAGAAAAATGCTCAATATTCAATGAAATATGTTCAATACTCAATGATAAATACTCAATGTTAATTGCTCAATGAAAAATGCCTAATTTTTCTTCAGTTTCAATACCGTCAATACCGATGAACCCTTAAAAGAGGCGGGTAAAATGGCGTCAATTATAATAGAAACATTGGCAATGAGCCTATGCACTAAACGAGCAAAACCTGGTTTAGGACCTTTCAGTACTGTATTGCGTTGTTTTTTTATGGATAAAAGAATTCTCGCGGGCAGGTAGAGCATCTTAAAGAAAAAACGATTGGCCATAATATCCGATCCGATAGCCTTGCTCTGCTCACGCATCATTTTCAAATTGTAGCGGCGATAGTGGCCATTGAATTCATCGTAATTTGACCAAATTTCCTGACAGGCTGGAACGGTAATGATAAAATGTGTCAAATTGGGGAAATTTTCTTTCAACTCATTCAAAAAAACAGTGGGGTCGGGTAGGTGTTCAATTACATCGAACAGGGTGATGATTTTGACCGAATGTCTGAAATCTTCGGGCAGTGTATTGGCATCGACGCCAATTTGTATATAATCTTTTACGTCCTCCAGAACAGGTACCTGATCGGCCAGTTCAACGCCCCAGCAGTCGATACCATGATTTCGGAAATAACGCAACACATCACCACGGCCACAGCCAACTTCTAAGATTCTGTCGCCAGGCTGACAATGCTTTTTAACAACTTTGAGCAGGGTCTTGTTTCTGGCAATTTGCCAATATTGATATTCGATTCCTACAGGATAGAGATGATCGTAATGATCGGCCTGAAATTCAGTTTTGGACATGGCGTTATTTCACATTTTGAAGTAATTGTTCGTATTGATTTGCTCTGGAGTCATTGGCCCTGCGATAAATGTCAAAGGCAAATTGAACGATTTCGCGGCGCTGATTGCCTTCAATATTCATATAGTCTTCCAAATATTTAATGGCATAGGCATGCTTGCCCTGATTGGAATAAATGGCAGCAAGTTGTTGTAAACTCGGAGTATAGCGCTCGTTCAATTCCAGCACTTTCAGATGCAGTTTTTCAGCTTCATCCAGCTTGTTCTGGCTTTGCAGACCAACTGCTTTCATATACAAGCCATTGTCCCAATTAGGAACAAGTGCAAGCGCCTTATCCAGTACAACAGCGGCACTATCGAATTTTGCCATGCTCAGGTAAGCCTGTCCCAAACGAAGATAGGGCAGTTCACTATCGGGATGCAAGGCAATTTCTTTTCTGAGCAAATCAATTGCTTTATTGACATCTCTTGCTTTCATAGCCTGCTGTGCTTCGTAGGCATAGTAGAGACTATCCTTATAAATTGTCAACACAGGTACATTATTGGCTTTTACATTATGAACAGCATAGGAATTAACCGGCCATTTTCTGATTGCCTGCTGCTCGGGCGCCACAAATCGAGAGATAAAGAGGGCATAATCCCATTTCTGGTCATCTCTGTTGTAATATTTAGAGTAAAGCAATTTTATTTTCTTACCGAATTTTTTAGAATAGGAATAGGCAACATAATGTGAATTGGTAGTCACTACAACCGGATTGGCCTCCGTGGCATTTTTGAAAACATCT
>JBILRK010000348.1:0-3588 GCA_044372705.1 Saprospira sp.
TAGACAAATACAATATCTTCACCCTTAAATTTTTCGTGTAATTTTACCGATGCGGGCATTTTTGCCTTGCAGGGACCACACCAGCTTGCCCAAAAATCGATATAAATTACCTTACCTTTATGAGTATTAATAATTTCAGTAATGGATTTTTGAGTTCCATCAACCGCAGTCATGACATTTTCATCAAAAAGGGTCTTTAGTCCTTTTTGAGCCTGAATATTTGTCATTATTAAAAATGAAAATATAAAAATTAGCGCTTTTTTCATAGTAATTTTAGTTTAAACTCCGGTCAGTTGATTCCAAATCTCGACATGTAATCTAGTACACATTCTGATTTGATGTTGAATGCAGATTTCAGCCACAAGCTGATTTTTTTTCAACAAATTTTCCAAACTGTCGGCAGCCGGCATGAGGACAATCTGTTCTTTTTTAACTAATGCTGTATCGATAAAATCTGTTTTTATTTCTTCCCAATCGGCAAATTCAGAAATGACGAATTTGAACATAGTCTTCGAATTTTCATAGAAAAAGCTGAGTGCTTCTGCTTTTATTCGTTCTTTTTCGGGCATGCCTGAATTCTTTAGTTTTGGTGAGGTATTCCAATAATGAACCCTGCTGTCTAATTCGACCGACGGAACAATAGTGGCATTCGTTTCAATTTCCAAAATAGGTTTGCAGGCATGGTTTTGCTCCAGATATTCCAAAAAAGACACAATTCTACCTTGCTGCAAAAGTGGTTCTCCGCCTGTGATGACCAGATGCACACCTTCATTCAGCCTTTGAATAAAGTTGATTTTTTCATTCAACAAATCTAACAGTTCTTCAAAACTGTAGGTTGTTCCTTTTATCCAAACGGCAATTGTATCGCAAACCCAGCTAGCCCCATCTCGAAGGATGCCGTCTTTTTCAACGCCATATCCGCCACACATTAGGTTACAACCAGTCAATCGCAAAAAAATGGCTGGAATACCCATAGTACGCCCTTCACCCTGTAGGCTGTAAAAATACTCACTTACTGCTATCTTGTTCGATGTTGTCAAATTGTCTAGTTTTGAAATTAATAATCAGCCAAAAATAAGGAATTCCGAACAATTTGAAAAAATATAATTTTGGCATAAATTATTTTATAAAAATAATTATTCAAATTACATCAAAAACCCTACATTTGACCAACAATAAACATTTTATTGAAATTTTATTTCAGAGGATCAAGAATTTTCAAATTTCTTTATTACTAACAACATACAAAATGAGCAAAAATTACTTTTGGTTATTACTGTTTTCATTGATTTCACTTGGAACTTTAAAAGCACAACCCTGTCAGACAGGTTTTAGCACTGCTGAAATTATTGTTTTTACCGACAATTATGGTTATGAATGTAATTGGACACTTTCCGTAAGCAGCATTCAATACGCTGCCGGTGGACAAGGTGGCGTGTATGCAAATGCAACTTTATATCGCGATACGGTATGTATCCCCACCAATAGTTGCACCCGTTTCTCTATCTTCGATACCTATGGTGATGGTATTTGCTGTGCTTATGGCCAAGGATATTATCTTGTAATTGTAGATGGAGATACATTGGCAAGAGGCGGAAATTATACAAATTTTGCACATCACGATTTTAACTGCCCTCCGGGTTCTTCATGTAGCAGTGCCGACACTGTAAATATTGGAACTTTCAATTCTATTTACGATGATCATTGGTATAGTTTTACACCTGATTCGAATGGTATGTACCTAATTTCGACTTGTTCGGGCAATAGTTGTAATACAAAAATCTGGATTTATGAAAACTGTAATGGTGTAATTGATGAAACCAATGCCGGAACACTTTTTTATGATGATAATAGCTGTTCTAGTAGTAGTTTACAAGCCGTTGTAAGTGCTGCGCTCGAAGCAGGTACTACATACTTAATCCGTATTGGCGACTCAAACAATAATTGCAATAGCAGTATTGCATGGTCAATTGTTTATAATGGCCCAATTACTGGCTGCACAGACCCTACAGCATGTAATTACAACCCTCTTGCAACCGTATCCGATACCTGTATTTATCCTGGCAATCCGAGCTGCCCTACTGGTCCCGATTTGTTATTGCGTCAGGATGTTTTGCAATCTTCTATGTATGTGGCCAACTATAATGCAACCGATGCCTGTATGGTGCAGGAAAACTGTATCAACGGTTTAGGTAACAGACAACTCATCAGGTTTACAACTCACATAGAAAACAATGGTACACAAGATTATGTAGTGGGTGTTCCCGGCCCTAATAATAGTCAGTTCAACAATCAGAATTGTCATGGACACTGGCATTATGAAGGTTATGCCGAATATATTCTATTTGGCCAAAACAATACGCCTATTCCAATTGGTTTCAAAAGCGGATTCTGTGTAATGGATTTGGTTTGCGATCATGGTGGTACAGGACAGTATGGCTGTGGCAATCAAGGTATTTCTCATGGCTGTGGCGATATTTACGATGCTTCACTAGATTGCCAATGGATCGACATCACTACCCTACCCGATGGTAATTATACATTCATTGCTCGTGTAAACTGGGATTATTCACCCGATGCATTGGGTCGTTATGAATCAAATTATCAAAATAACTGGGCACAGGTTTGTTTTGCACTGAGTCGCAGCAGCGGAGCGCCGCAAATGACTATCAATCCAAATTGCCCGGTTTATACCGATTGTATGGGTGTTCCCTTCGGAAATGCCATTCCCGATTGTAACGGTGTATGTAATGGCACTGCTATCATTGGCGATTTAAGTGCTGATACCCTAAACAACAATGCCGACCTTCAGCTTTATGTTACAAACATTTTAAACAACTCTTTGGCAGCTGCAAATTGCAACGATATTCATAGAGATACAGTTATTAATGTTTTCGATGCTGCACTTTTGGTACGTTGTCTGAATGATCCAACGAGATGTGATTTTCCGAACGGAATTGTAAATATCTTCGATACTGCTTACCTCAGCATTGGCGCTATCAACTTCAATGACAATTATTTGGACATTCACATGCGCAACCCTGATAATAAGGTGCTTGCATACGAATTCGACATGAACGGCATCACAATCGACAGCGTTGAAAGTCTGGTAAATCATCCTGGCGCAGCCAACTGGTCAGCCTCTAAAGTTTTAGCTATTTCACAGAATGATTCTAGCGTAAATCGTTCTTTGCTGGCACAACCACTCTGCAGAGTTCATTTTAGCAACATTACTGGCAATCAGATTTGTATTGCCAATATCGAAGGCATCATCAGCGATCAGTATCAGGCATTGATTCCTGTTATCGAAGGCCCTTGTTTTGCACCAAGCAATACAACTGCACTTTCTAATAATTTTGAGGTTAACATTATGCCTAATCCAATAAAATCAACTGCAAAATTTACTTTCAATCAATCATCCAACAATCCACTTAGCCTGGAGATTATGGATTTGAGCGGTAAGACATTGCGCAGTTTCCAAGAAATTTATGGCAGAGAATTCGAATTCAACCGTCAGGATTTACCTTCAGGAATGTACTTCTACCGCATCAGTGGTGAGATGGGTATTCACACAGGTAAGATGGTGAT
>JBILRK010000349.1:0-3587 GCA_044372705.1 Saprospira sp.
ACAGAGTGGCAGAGGGAATTTACATTTCTAAACAAAAACAGGACAGCCTGCTTTGGCAAAGAATTTTCGACAGTGAGATTGATCCGCCCGGCAATTATCGCTACAGTGATAATGGTTATATTCTATTTACCCGTCTGGTGGAAAGAATAAGCGGAAAAACACTGGACAAATATGCTTCAGAAAGTTTTTACGCTGCAATGGGACTTGAAAACATTATGTACAATCCTCTTCAAAATGGCATACCCAAAAATAGAGTTATACCCACTGAAGAAGATAAATACTTCCGTCATCAAATCATCCAGGGTGATGTGCACGATATGGGATCAGCCATGTTGGGCGGGGTTTCGGGTCATGCTGGTTTATTTGCCCAGGCAACTGATTTGGCTGCCGTTTTTCAAATGCTGCTTAATGGAGGAGTTTATCAGGATAAAAGATACCTCAAAGAAGAAACAGTAAGGCTGTTTACATCGAGATACGCTTTGCGTAGCAGAAGAGGCCTTGGTTTCGACCGTAGAGAAGGTACTGCCCAAAACTCAATCAACATAGCTGGAAAAGCATCGGATAATACTTTTGGACATACAGGATTTACAGGTATTGGTGCTTGGGCAGATCCCGACAACGGCATCATCTATCTGTTTCTATCGAACAGAACTTACCCATCGGCCGAAAACAATAAACTCATTAGTTTGAATATCCGAACAAGGATTCATGATATCATTTATGAGGCACTTACTGAACCTTTAAAATCTAAAAAGGAAAGAATTTTTGAAAAATAACTTTACCTCTTTTCAATTATTCTCTCATTGTTTAGCTAATACACTTATTGAATTTAAAAAGCTATTAATATTAAAATTTATATAATTCATTGATAATGATTTCAATCGCAGGAAATTTTAAAAAAGCGATATTTGTTGTTATTTCAATAATGCTACCATTCAACTTAATAAGCCAAAACATAGGCTCGTTTACAGATTCAAGAGATGGAGAAATATACACAAGTGTACAAATTGGAAACCTAATTTGGATGGCTGAAAATATGAGGCTGAATTTATCCGGCTCTTATGTAAATCCAGATCAGCCCGATAAAAAATATGGTCGATTTTACAATTGGAATCAAGCGCAGCAGGTATGCCCCGAGGGATGGCAACTGCCAACTGATGCTGACTGGAGAAATCTCGAAAGGATCTTGGGCATGTCTCTAAACGATCTTGATAAGAAATTTTACCGAGGCGAAGGAATTGGTACAAAACTCAAGTCAAATGAGGGCTGGAGTAGCGGAGAGTGCAATAATAATTCAGGTTTTAATGCCTTGGCAGCTGGCTACTATGCAGCCTATGATAAAAGTTACAGGGAGTTGGGGCAAAGTGCTGTTTTTTGGTCTTCTTCTGGTATTAACCAAAATCTGAAAACTTATCGTTATTTAGTTGCCGATAGTACAACTGTTTACAGCTATTATAGTAATAAATCCTATGCCTATTCCTGCCGCTGTGTAAAAAAAGAAATGATTGAAAATGATTCTTTTTTCAGCGACCGTCGCGATGGTCAAGTTTACAAAACCCTTAAGGTAGGCAGTAAACTGTGGATGGCTGAAAATCTCCGTTATTACGAAACTGCCGGAACAGCAATTCCCAAAGACAGTACGGGCATTTATGGCATGCTCTATAACTGGACGAGCTTGATGAACCTTAAAAAGAAATTCAACAATATAGAATATGCCCTTGGCGAAAAACACAGGGGCAATTGTCCTTATGGATGGCATGTTCCAACAGATGAAGAATGGTCGCAGTTATTGGATGATTTGAAATCTGACAATCTGGCTATGACATCAGAAACTGGTTGGGATGATGACTTGAATGGCAACAACAGCTCTGGATTTAATGCCTACCCTGCAGGAGATTTTTCTATATTGGATGGCTTTTACCAATTTGGCAAAGGGGCCTATTTTTGGACAGCCACTCAAAACTCAGCAAAAGAATCAACTTATTTCAGTATCAGTAATGTTTTTGGACTTGGGGCAGGTTATAATACTGACAGAAAAAGTCGTCGTCTTTCTTGCAGATGCGTAAAAGACTGATTTAAAATAATTTGTCTATTCTGTTTTAAGTATTTTGAGCTCTACACGCGGATTCAATTTTCGGCCGTACTCAGTGGCATTATCTGCAATTGGCATCCTTTTGCCATAACCCTTTGCAATCAGTCGATTTTTCTGAACTCCTTTGCTGATTAGATAATTAACTACATTTTCGGCTCTATCCGTCGATAACTTATCGCAATATGCATGGGCAGGCAGTCCATTCGTATGCCCCCCAATTTCTACTTTAACCAAGGTATTCCTTTTTAAAAATTCAGCAAGTTCATCCAAAGCTCGAATTGAGTTTGGCGTAAAAGAACTTGAATCAGCCATAAAAAAGAGGTTGTTAATACGGAAGCTTTCGCCTGCTTTTATTTTACTGGCATCAATGGTGTTTTTAAAATCTTTAGACTCATTTACAACTGTCTGTTTCTGGGGCTTATCAGCCATCACTGTAAAACTGAAATCCGTTTTGGCATTATTTTGTGTAAGCACTAACCTATCTTTTGAAATACCTGCCTTCTTTATCAATTCTGCAATTACTAATGACTTATCTTTTGCCTCTTCGTCGGCTTTGGGGCCATGCAGTTCAATTTTCATCCCCGGATAGCGTTCAAGCAGATTAACCAGTCGGTCGGTTTCATTCAAGCCCGACTCTGTAGGCTGATTACTTTTATCAAAAAGCATACGGGCAATTGGAATTGTAACGCCATTTTCAAGTGGGTAAAGCAATATATCAAACTTCTTTTCAGCAATTTCATCCGATTTTTTTATATCGATTCGCTCGGTCCCGGCATAAAATCCCTCTTTTAAGGCAAGTACCTCATAGGAAATGCCTTGAGGTAAAATCATTTTGAATTCACCATTGATAGAATCACTGTTTGACAAGCCTGCCTCTTTGTGACTTTTACCATTGTAAAAGCTAATTTCAGCAGAGAGTGGCTTTTTACTAATACCATGTAAAATCTTACCCGATAAAATCGCTACCGGATCGGGGCGTGCCGACTTTGGCACTTCAACAGAAATAATATCGGTATTGCCAAGCTTAGCGTCGCTCGAAACCATGTATGCCTTATCTCCAACTGCAGGTATGCTGTAATAGGCATCCCAGCCTTCGGCATTTATCTCTGGACCCAGATTTTGAGGTTCTGTCCATCGGGTCCAGCTGTCGTCAAGTCTTCTTGTTACAAATACATCGGCGCTGCCATAACCCATATGCCCTTCGGAAGAAAAATAGAGTGTCTTTCCATCGGCAGCCAGGTATGGAGTGGTTTCGTCCATGTAAGTATTTACAATTGGCCCAAGATTTTTTGGTTCGGAATAATGGGTTTCATCTATTTGAAAACTGACATAAATATCTTTGTAGCCAAAACATTCTTTACCGGCAACGGATAGCAACATTACTTTTCTGTTCGCCGATAAGGAAACGGCCACCTGATTGTCGGAATTGATATAATTTTCAACCTCCACATTTTGAGGAACAGTCCAACTATTACCTCTCTTGCGCGACATTGAA
>JBILRK010000350.1:0-3561 GCA_044372705.1 Saprospira sp.
GATTCGAAAGTATTTTCTATACTAAGAACAGGTGATCTAAAGCTAAATAACTGATCGAATACCTCTGTATCGGATACAATTTTTGACAAACTGCTCCCTTTTTGCACAATTCTGAAAGCCCTGTCGAGCACAAAATGAAAAGGAAACAATTTGTCAAACATAATGTAGTGTGCTTTATTTAAGTTTTCAGATTCTAACAACTGTAGATTTGTAGCACAGCGTATAATCGGTTTATTATAAACTCATAAGTTCTTTGCAAACCGACTCCATTTTGTCGGTATTAAGCGGTTTGTTGAGAAAATCTCTTACCTCTGGATATTCTTTAGCTTTGTCAATATCGGCCTGATAAATAGATGAGGAAAGCAAGTAGATAATAAATTTACTAATATCGGCACCAACGGCCTTTTTCAGTTCATCGATAAATGCAAAACCATCCATAATAGGCATTCTGATATCCAATAGAATAACAACCTTATCTATGTTTTGCAAATTATTCTTAATATGCTCTAGCGCATCGATACCTGAAGTAAAATCCTGCACGCTATCCATACAGGTAGTAGTCTCCAGTACTTTTTTATTTAAAAAAATAAATATTGGATCATCGTCAATTAGAATGAATTTCTTTTTCATATGAACAAAAATCGTTGGGAAGTTTGATAATAAAATTTGACCCCTGATTGGGAATTGATGTAAAATATATAGTTCCTTTAAGTTTTTCTACCGCTTCTTTGCAAATAAAAAGTCCAAGTCCCGAGCCGACAGATTTTTTTGATGCCCGATAAAACATGTCAAAAATCAAATCCTGATGCTTTTCCTGAATACCTTCACCATTATCACTGATTGTTATTTCACATAACTCAGAATTAAGATCTATGTTAATTTCAATAAATGAATCGGCATCTTTTCTGCTGAACATTACTGCATTAGAGATAAGGCTGTTCATAATACTTTTAACACGCTGAGGATCTGAATAAAATTTACTTTTTAGGTTTTTATTTACAATTAATTTTATGTTTTTCTTCTGATCTTTGGTATTGTGTTTGAAAGAAGTTTCAATGATCTCATCAAAATCAATTTCAAGACTTTGTAAACCAGTTCTAGCATTTTTAGAATAATCAAAAATCATGTTGATGGTCTCGTCGAGTCTGTTTATAGATGATTTTATAAGGCTAATATACTCTTGCGTTCTTTCATTTAGTTCTTCTTCACTTTCAATCAAATCAATCAAACCCAGTACTGCATGCAATGGCGATCTGATATCGTGTGTAACTGAATACACCAAGCCATCCAATTCAAGATTTAGTTTATTTAGTTCTTTGTTTTTATCTAGTATTTCTTCGTTTGCCTTTCTAACATTTGTTATATCAATTCCGTAAGACAGTATATACTTTTCATCATTTTGTGAGACATAGGGAAACATTTTCCTAAAAATAGTCTTCTCATCGGCAGTTCCTTTCAGATAAGTTTCCTCAAAAGAATATGCTTCTCCTTCAGTTATGATTTTTCTAAAATTGTCTTCACGTTCCTCTGCCAGTTTTAGATCCAAATTTCTGTATGTAAAATAGTCTTTATATGTTTTGCCTTTCAACCAATTTCTGAGTTCGTCATTTTTGATTGCATTTCTATTGATATAAATGTACCTCAGATTTGAATCTAAAATCGCTACATCCATAGGAATATAATCGAACAGTAACTCGTAGAAGTTTTTTTGTTTTTCTAGTTGTAATTTTAATTTTTCCTTGTCCTCGAATTCATTTTTCAAAAAATTATTAACCTGCAAAAAGGATAGATTCCAATCAAAAATAGAAAAATCTTTTATGTGTAAACCCGTGTTTTCAAAATCTTTTTCCGATCTGATGAGAGGGGTGCCCCAAAAGTACAACAAATCGCTAGCTTCATGGTAAATAAACTGTCCTTTCAACTGAATCTTTTGGGCTTGGCCCAGAATATTCAACACAAAGACCTGTTCCTGAAATTTTACAATGGATTCAAACTCATAAAATATTCCCAATGATGGCCTGACATAAGAAAACTGTTCCTTAAAATTAATAAAATCCTCACTAATCTTTATCAAACTTTCTCCCTTTTTCGCAATTTGGAGTTTCCTGTCCAAAGCGAAAAAAAATGGAAAAAGTTTTTCCAGGTATTCTGATTCAAGGTCAAATTTCAATGTCATATTAAAGTTACCTTATAAACAATATGGCTGATATCGCTTATTTCGTGAGACAGTTGTTCTATCTCACACTTTGCATCGTACATTATTGCAAGCCCCTCTATTAAACCGGTCATAAATGCGCCCAATCCTATTCTTTTTGAATAATAGTGCAAAAGAAAGGAATTTTCATCTATTTTTTCTTTTAAGAATTCAGGAGGTATAATTTCCGGATAGAGCAACATTACTCTACTGTGAAAATTAGGCAGCTGATCCATAAACTCCATAAAATTCTGGCCTGCATATTCCATCAATTTGCCGTATTTTTCTTTGGCAATTTTCAAAACCCAATATTTACCAAATTCTCTTAGAATTACCTCTGGTTCAACTCCAAGTATTTCTGAGGATGAAGCTACCAAATCAAATGTAATTTCATCGTCATAGATTTTATTTGATAAGAAAAATTCATCTCTTACTTCGGCCTTCAGCCTGATTTTTTCCCAGGTTTCACTGCCATAGTTATCAACAACAAGGCCCATAATAGCCTGATTTACTAGTCCGTACATCTTAATTAATTAGACTGTTTCTGTTCCAATATAGGAAGTGCTATGCGAATACTTGTACCTTGTCCGGGTTCTGAAACCAGGCTGATATTAGCGCCTAGTTTTTGAACAATTTCATTTACGATGTACAAACCAAGACCGGTACCGATGCTATCGCTCGAGGCACGGAAAAACATATCAAAAACCTTTGCCTGATATTCATGGGCAATACCTTTTCCATTATCAGATATTTCGAATTCGTAGAAATCGGCTTTGCGTATGCAGGTAAATTTTACAAGTGGGCGAATTCCATCTTCCCTTCTGTATTTAATAGAATTAGAAATCAGGTTACGAATAACAGACTGAATGCGCAGCTTATCTGTGTTTAAACTCTCGCAATCCTGCATATAGACTATAAAATCAATATCGAAGGAGTTAAGCATGTTCAGATCATTGTAGGTATCTTCAACAATTTCTTTGATATTGACAGTTTCAATTTTAAGTTCTGTTCTTGAATTTCTTGAATAGGTAAGAATATCGAGAATTGTTGCATCGAGCCGGTCGACGCTTAGTTCAATAAGTTTGAGGCAATTTACAATATCGCTATCGAGCACATCGAAACCCATAATGAGATTTACCAATCCTTTTACAGATAAAAGAGGGCTCCTGAGGTCGTGTGATACGCTGTAAACAAAGCGATCTAGCTCTGAATTGATTTTTCTGAGTTCATTATTTTTCTCGGTAATTTCTTCATTATACTTCTTGTTGGCATCAAAGGTTTCGGTAATATCGATTGCAAATCCAAAAATTTGATTTTGAGCTTTATCTTCGTTTCGGAAGCTTTTTTTACCACAGATATAATTTCTT
>JBILRK010000351.1:0-3560 GCA_044372705.1 Saprospira sp.
AGCTGCACTTGGTGCGCTTGGGTCAATTTCGGGAGCATTTTAATATAAGTTTTTAATTTTCTAAATCAAGAGTATGAGTTTTTTAGGTAACGGAATAGTCGGTTCGGCACTTGGTTCTATGTTGGGCGGAGCCTTGGACAGCTTTATGTCCAGCGACCAATTAGATACCATGCCATTACCCTCATTTTATTTTGAGGTGTTAAGTTACACCAAAGATGAAGCTTTTACCTCTGCAGAAGTTGGTTTTGGAGCGTCCACTTCTTTGAGTGGTTTAGCAGCATTAGGATCTAATATGTTATCAGCTGCTACAAGTATGGTTGCGCCAAACAATACCTTAAATCCAGGTGAGCACGATGATAAATGGACTGAAAAAGCATTTATCGAAGTATCAGGAATAGAGATAGGCATTGATAGTGAACAAAAACCAGAAGGTGGTAATAACTATCAAATTAATTTCCCTACTAAAATGAAAACACAACCAGTTACTTTAAAGAGGCTGGTTAGAAAAAAAACAATTCATGATAAATGGGATTTATGGATTAAGGAATCTTTGGATGCTGCTGCACATTGGAATGCGCCCTTGAAACCAAGAATTATTCAAATCAATGTTATGTATCCTAACCTGAGTGAAGCAGGAAAGAATGTGATAGTTGCTAGTTTTGAGCTCCGTGATGCTTATCCGACGAAACTTTCTTATGGTACGCTGAGTTCCTCTTCGGAAGAATTACTCACCCAAGAGATCGAAATTACTTATTCTTCTCTTAAAGTTATATAACCAAAATAATAAACATGCCAGTAACCGTAAAAGAACTCAATATCACCGCAAATGTAAGCGGAAGCAGCAGTGGAAGCAGCTCTAAAAAAGCTGTTGCAGGCGGAGGCGGAATGGGAAAACTTGATAAAGAAGTCATCATCAAAGAAGCTGTACGCCGCGTAATGGAAGAATTGTCCTACAAAATGGGACGATAGAAGCTTAAAACAAAAATTAGAAAAAAAACATGGCAGATTCTCCAATAAAAGGCATGGACGCAGGCTATCTCTCAGTACTTGTACTGGTAGATGGTGCCGAGGTTCCCAAAACCTTTTTTCTGGTAAGTATTGAGGTTGTTAAGGAAGTAAATAAAATTCCCTTTGCCCGAGTTGTGTTTCACGATGGCGACACCCGTACCCAAAAATTTCCGGCAAGTGAAGATGCCAAATTTGAACCTGGCAAAGAAATTGAAATCAAAGCCGGATATGGTGCAGGGAAGGAAGCTACTATTTTCAAAGGTGTTATTGTTGAACATGGAATTCGACACTCTTCTTATGGCGGTTCTGCATTGGTACTTAAATGTAAGGATAAGGCTCTCAAACTCACTGTTGGTCGTAAAAATAAAGTGTATCTCGACAAAAAAGATTCCGACATTATTACAGAAGCTTTAGATGGACTAAGTGCAGATGTTGAAGCTACAACTGCTCAGCATAAAAAATTAATTCAGTACTATTCAACTAATTGGGACTTTATACAGGCTCGCGCAGATGCAAATGGATTAGTGACTATCATCGATGATGGTAAAATATCAATCAAAAAGCCAACAGTAAGTGAAAAATCAGAACTGATCATTTCTTACGGTAAGGATTTGGTTGAAATGGACCTGAATATCGACTCAACTTATCAGTACACCGAGATTAAAGCATCGCATTGGGATCAGGCAAAGCAGGCCCTTGAAAAAACGGATGGTAAAAAACCTACTGTGAATACCCATGGCGCACTCGATAGTGGAAAAATCGGCAAGGTGATTGAACCTAAAAATATGGTAATCACCTCACCTGAAGTTACAAAAGGTGTAATTCAGTCCTGGGCAGATTCGCTGTATCAGCGTGGACATTTATCTCGAATAAGAGGAAGCATAAAGTTTTACGGTTCTGCAAAAGCAGTAATTGGCAAAACAATCGAACTGTTTGGTCTTGGTGCAAATTTTGTTGGCGACGGTTATGTTAGCAAAGTTACCCATGTCATTGAAAGAGGACAATGGATGACCGAAGTTTCGTTAGGACTTGATCCACAACCTTATATGGAGTCAAATCCAAGCGCTAATTCTCTGCCTGCAGGTGGTATGCTACCTGGAATTTTTGGTTTGCATTCTGGTGTGGTAAAGGCTATCAAAGCGGATCCAGATGGTGAATTTAGGGTGCAAATCAATATTCCAATTATTGACGGCATGGAAGGTGACGGCGTATGGGCCAGAATGGCTCATTATTATGCTACCGAAGATTGTGGATTTGTCTTTTATCCGGAAGTTGGCGATGAAGTGATAGTTGGATTTTTTAACAACGATCCGTCATTCCCTGTGATTCTGGGTTCGATGTACAGTAGCAAGCGTAAAATTACTACCGAAGAAGCACATGAACCAGCAGATCCCAATCAGTTCAAAGCTATTTCATTGCAAAAAGGCAAAATGCGATTGGAATTTGATGATAAGGACTGCATAATAAAAATAATTACACCTGAGAAAAATACAGTAACCATCGACGATAAGGAAAAAATGATTACGATTGAGGATAAATCCAATTCCAATAAAATCATTTTAAGTAAAGATGGTATTTTGCTCGATTCGGCCAAAGATATTATCATGAAAGCCGCATCCAATATCAAAATGGAAGCCACAAGCAATATCGAAGCCAAATCAACAGCAGATACAAAAATCGAAGCAACAGGAAACTTCTCCTTTAAAGGTATGGCCGTAAAAGGAGAGGGGAGTACAACTTTAGAACTTAAAGGTTCTGCAACGGCAAAATTGGAAGGCGGTGGTATGTGCGAGATTAAAGGGGGATTGGTTAAAATAAATTAGAATTGAGAAATTAGAAGGAAGAATTCGGAAGTAAGAACTAAGAATGAAGAAATTTTCAAATTTTAAAATCATCAAATTTTCAAATTATATAGTATGGGAATGCCAGCTGCTTTAATGGGTGATAATCATGTGTGTCCGATGATGACACCAGGTGTGCCACCAATTCCACATGTAGGTGGGCCAGTAATGGCAGTTACTGCTGTAACAGTACTAATCACAAATAAACCCGCTGCGGTTATGGGTGATATGGCAATCTGCGTAGGTCCGCCAGATTCTATTATGATTGGTTCACCCACAGTTTTAATTTGTAATATGATGGCAGCAAGAGTTGGCGACAGTTGCGCGCACGGTGGAGCAATCGTTGGGCCTGGAGCGCCTACAGTTTTAATTGGTTAATCATTATCAGCCTTAAGTAACATGGCAGAAGAAAATAAAAAATCATTCTTAGGTACTGGTTGGAGCTTTCCACCCCGTTTTCTCGACAGCGATCAAGGTATTCAAATGTCTCAGGACGATGACGATATCGCAGAATCGCTCTATATTTTATTGTCAACTTTGCCAGGTGAACGCATCATGAATCCCGAGTATGGCTGCGACCTCCATAGTCAGGTTTTTCAAAATATTAATAATTCAACCAAAGTAATTATTGAAGATCTTATAGCTACGGCTATACTATACTTTGAACCTCGGGTCAGACTTATTAGTGTAAACGTGGACGATAAGGGGCAG
>JBILRK010000352.1:0-3553 GCA_044372705.1 Saprospira sp.
TATCCCCGAAAAATCTGAATTATAGCTAATTTTTCAAAACTAATTTTACAAAAAATTAAAGTCAAAAAGCACTTAAAAAAACTTGAAAAAAATATCAAAGATTTTTCTTGTCAATCTTTCCCAATTCAGAAAATTCAATGCTTTTAAATTCAATAATTATAGGTGTTGGATAGCGATTAAAACGGAGTTTTAGCAAAACTTTCAAATCTTCTTCTTCTCTATAACAACTTTGTTTATTGTCGAAACTACAGCCTTCAATCAATGCCAAAATTCAGGGTTACATTTTTAGTTTATTAGCTTTCTAATATAATGCTTTTGTACATGATTACAAAACTGATTAATGACATTGTTAAAAAATACCCCTTGTGGGATTTCATAACCTGTTAATTGATTGGCAATTGTAAGATTCATTCAAGCTAATTGAGATTTGTCATATGGACAAAATGATCTTAGTCAAATTTTCTAATGATATATAGCAATAATTTTGATGTGTTTCCAGATCGATTTAAAGAAATCAATCCTTGGCACCTGTAAAAAACATCAAAATAATTATACCCTTTATCAAAAATTTAATTATTCCCTAAAACCCAATATTATGATTAGAACTATTATTACATGCACGCTGCTATCTTTGTCAGGACTCAGTTATGCACAGATTCCCGTAAACAATACCTGTATTACGGCAACGACACTTACTTATAATGGTGCCTGTGTAAATGGCACAAATACGGGTGCCAATACTACTGCTGATGGCATTTTAACCCCTCCAACTTGCTTTACCCCCAGTGGCGGACAGGCAGACTGGAACGAATCGGTATGGTATTCCATTACTGTCCCGGCAGGTCAGACGGGCCTGCTCATTACCGTTACAGCAGGAACATTGAATGCAGCTTCAATGGCCCTTTATTCAGGTAGTTGCGGCACACTTACAGAAATCAGCTGTAGCGATAATACACTTACGCTTATAGCTCCATCAATTGGTCCTGGCACTTATCATTTAATGCTTGACGGAAATGCCGCAACAGATGGCACTTATTGTATCGCTGCCCAATCGCCTCTTGCTAATGACAACAGGTGTACTGCAACGTCAATAACGGTTAACAACCCCTGTATTTTAGGTACTAATATAGGTGCAACGGATGGAGGTGACAATGACCCTAGCTGTCAAAATGGCCCTGCCAACACTGAAAATTCTGTCTGGTATTCTTTTGTTGCAACCGACGATTCTATCACAGTAAATTTTGGCGATGGAACCTTGCTTACCTCCCTAACATCTGCAGTGTACAGCTCATCTTCGGGAAACTGCTCAGGAGTGTTAAGCGAAATTGGTTGCACCAACAATGGCAGTGAAATTGATTTAATCAGTCTTGTTATAGGACAAACCTATTTTATCCAGGTAGAAGGTAAAGCCGATATTACTGGTACTTTTTGTATCAGAGTTTACGAAACGCCCCCTCCTCCCGCACCAATAGGCACCTGCAGCAATCCCCGTGATTTATACTTGGCAGGCGATTGCAATAATTTAGTTGGTTCATTTTATGATGAGCAAAATAATTTACTGTCAACAAACACCACAACTGGAAATGATGGCGGTGCAAGTATGTCCAGTATTCAATACTTGAATTTTGTAGAGCAGAGTTGCGGCGGAACAGATGTTGGACAACAGGGGTACTGGGTACGTTTCAAGGCAACCTCAAGCTCAATCAATGTGGCAAACTATGGCGGAGCGGGTTATGATTACAGTCTTTACACGGGAACTCCTGCAAATTCATCTTGTACGGCAGGACTTACAGCAGCAGGCTGTCTAACTGTCGTTGCAGGCGACCTTACGGGGAATACACTTACAACTGCAAACGGCAGAACATACTATATGCTTATTACCCCTTCGGGAACAGGTACGGCGAGTACTGCTTTTGCTTGTATTACCGCTGCAAGTTCTTTTCTGCCAACTAATGACAATTGCGCGAATGCTGTTGCATTAAATTTTGGTACTGGATACAATCTTACAACCTCTAATGCTACCGTTGACATTGCAAGTACTTTATGTTCTGGTACAACCGAAAATAATATATGGGCCTATTATCAGGCGACTTATACTGGTATTGCCTACGTTTTTTTACAGGATCAGGACTGCGCATGCCCTAATGGAACACAAATGTCTATATACAATGCCAATACAGGCTGTCCTAGCGCTTCTTCAGGCTGCTCTGTAACTTTGAATCCGAATAATGACAATGATTTCAACGGGCAGTTCAACGTAGTAAACGGCAGCTCCTATTACATACAATTGGATGGCTTTGCAGGTTGCGGATGTTCTTTTAATCTATGTATCAATACAGTAAACAGTGCAGATTGTTCTATGCTCTTACTCCCTGTTGAAATTACAGACTTAAATTTATATTGCGAAAACAACAAAACAACCCTTAAATGGTCAACAGAGAGTGAGCTCAACAGCAGTCATTTTGAGATTCAAAAAAGTGCAGATGCTATTGAATTTGACAACATTGGCACTGTAAGTGCAGCGGGTAATAGTAATCATACAATAAACTATGAATTTACCGACTATAACAATTCATCTGGTTATCAATATTATAGAATCAAAGAAGTTGACACTGACAATCAGTTCTATCTGTCAAAAGTAATGACTATAAACTGTGGCAATGATACTGAAACCTTTTCAGTTTTCCCGAACCCAGGAAAAGGACTCTTCAATTTCAATAGTATGACAGATGGTACGCTTTGGATTTATAACAGTATAGGAGAAACTGTTTTAGTTAAAAACTGCCAGGAAGGACAGAGCGAGTTAAATCTTTCGCATCTTGAAGATGGCACTTACTACTTCAGACTCGATGGTCCAAATGGCAGTAAGATGAAAAAAATTATGCTGCGCAGATAGAAATTAAAATATTAAGCATTAAATCAATCTGATTAACTCCTATTGCCCCCAAAAAGTTAGACACTATTTGGGGGCATTTTTATAAAAACAAACGACAAAAGTGACTTTATGATTCTCTGTGTTATCATCTCAATTTGCGATGTGCTTAACTTTCTTTCATCCAAAAAAAATGGCCATCCAAGAGAATAGCCATTTTAAATATATCAGAATCGATATTGATTTCTAAACTTGTTCAGTGCTTACAGTAACATCTTCACCTCTTAGATCTTCTTCATCTTCTTTGATAGCAAATTTACTTGTATCTCTTGATGTATCAGCAACAATTGGCGCTGCGACAAAGATTGAAGAGTATGTACCGACAAAGATACCGACAAAAAGAGCAAAGGCAAAACCTGCCACACCGTCTCCTCCGAAGAAGAATAACATTACCACAACAATCCAGGTTGTCAATGAAGTAAATGAGGTACGGCTCAGTGTGCTATTGATAGAGCGGTTAATAACATCTTTAATTTTATCGCCTGGTGCCAAAGTGGCTTCCTCGCGAATACGGTCAAATACAATCACCGTGTCATTGATTGAGTAACCAATGATGGTAAGAATTGCCGCAACAAAGTGCTGGTCAACCTCAAGTGAGAAGCTTGTAAACCCACGTAAAAG
>JBILRK010000353.1:0-3546 GCA_044372705.1 Saprospira sp.
TAGGGTTTTCTTCCTTTGCAGTCATCGAGTAGGAAGTGTTATTTACTTCGAAAACATAACCACAATTCGGATTCAATACATGCGGCAAAGAGTCATGTGGCAGATAATCCTTCCAAAGCGTTTTCATCGTATTGCCAGGCACTGTGCTAGTCCAGTCATAACCCTCGGCACGGATGGGCATAGCACCATTACTTACGCAATAAATGGTATCGAAACGATCGGCATAAGTGATGAATTGATTGATAATACCCTTAATTTCCAACGCTTCACGGAATTCTGTATAATTTCTTGCGCGGTTCATTTTGTACCATTGTTCCACACTTTTCAAGGTCATATTACTCGCAAGGCGAATGGCAAAAATGCCTTTTTTATTCTTATAGGTTGCCCCATAAATACTCCACCATCTTTTTTTTCCGAGGCTCAGTACAAATTTCTTTTGATCGGGTTTTTTGGATAGGTTGACGGTCAGTTTTGCTCTTTTAGATTCCAGTTTATATGATTTTCCATCCACCAGATAGTGATTTTTTTTCTTTGGATCGGCCTCCAATTGAAAAATATCAATGGCATCGAAATAATTGGTCGTATGTGCCCAGCCCAGATTTTCATTGGTGCCATGAAAGATGGATACTGCACCGTGAAAGGTAGCGCCTACAATATTCAGACCCTCCTCGCTGTGCAGATGCGCCTCGTACCAGCTCATTGGCCCTTCGAGCGGCTGATGCGCGTTACAATCGAGATAAACGTCGCCATCTTTGGTGATTTTTGAGTTCATTGCCAGGGCATTGCTGCCTCTCGACATTTGGTCATATTTCAACAATGGCATGGTCTCATTAACAACTTTCGTAATAGCGCCCTCAACACCGGTCATCAGCGCCATACTGAGCATATAACCTGCTATGAAATCGGTGGGGCGTATGGGCAAAAGGCTTTTATAAATGATTTTACCTGGATTTTTCTTAATCCATTCATTGGCCGCCGCCGCACCGGCCTCAAGCAGTTTTTTTGTTTCTGGGAATAGGTCCGATTCATAATGTTGTTCGATGAAATCTGGGACACCCAGCAACTGCACTGCGTAATCAATTTTAGCACCCTCGGCACCCATAAGCAATCCAAGTTTACCCCTTGCCAATAATAGTCCCCAAAGCACCGTCTTATAGTCATCTTCCATCGCACAGTAAACCAGCCCATAGGAACAATCAGCATCTGTTTTACCAAATATATGAGGCACGCCAAAACTGTCGCGTACGATTTCTACTGAATATTTGTTTTGTGATTGAGCGCTTAGATTTAAAAAAAGCAAGCAAATTATTGTGATAAGAAACTTTTTACACATGTGGTTTCGGAATATTATAAGGTGTTTTTTGATTTTAACTCACACTAAATCAAGAGATTTTGGGTTAGGAGAATGATTTTAGTTATTAAAGATAAATAAATTTATAGAAGTTTTAAAAATATGAATTTAGATTTTGAAGTAGATATAAAATTTAACAAAGGGTTATTTTTTTAAAAAAAACGCTTTGAGAAGTGTAACTTTTTAAACAAATGCTCGTTATGAATAAAAATAAAATAAAACAACTTTAAGCGAAATAAACAAAAAGAAAAACAAATTCTCAGAGCCTAAGAGATAAAAAATGAAACAATAAAAAAGAATCAAACTGCTATGGCAGAATAGAAAGTAATTGTAGGCATAATTTATTGAAATGAAAGTCTTTGTAAAAAGCCTAATGGATGAATTATAGGCCCAATTGTAAAACAGCTCAAATTATTTTTAAGATATCAAGTAATAAAATAATATTCGACGAAATATATATTTATTTTATTTACGTAAACTAAAATAATTGCATTATGAAAGTCAATAAAATAGTCCTCATATTATCTTTATCCTTCATTCTAATAGCTGCGCTGACAGTTTTTTTAGTCTTTCGTAATACTATTTTTTTTCATAGACTGAATGAAGAGTTAAAAGCATCGCCCTCAGTTGAGTCTGAGCAAGAAATCAATCGCATTATTTCCAAACTAGAACGGGTGCCAATTTCCAAATTGCCAAAAGAATTTTTAGAATCGGGATATTTTTCAAAACCTGAATTTCAGGCTTATTTTCAAGGCAGATATTTTTACAAATTGAGCATGGAACAGGCAATGGAAAAAATTGTAGATAATTGGAGGATTATCGATTTTATAAGTGGCGATCAAAAGAACCATTGGTTTTATAGTTTGGATAAAGAATTCTATTGGTTGATAGATAAAAAAGTGCTCATTGCTTTTTTACAATTAAAAAAGAAAATGGAAGAGAAAGATTTAGATTGGGATGCCATCAGGCTCAATTCTGCCAACAGATCTCCTTACTGGAATGGGGTAGTGGGTGGTGCAGCTTACAGCAGGCATCTATGCGGCGATGCCATAGATTTTAGCGTAGGAGATGTTGATAAAAACGGCATAGCAAATTATGAAGATAAATTAAAGGTTTTGGAATTGTGCGAATTGATTATTGGAGACAAAGGTGGGATTGGGCTTTATCCCAAAACACAGGCGATACATATCGATACAAGGGGCAGAAGTGCTAGATGGAATAGTTATACTCCCGGGAAATAAAAAAGTATAATGAGAATTACTATTTTTTCATTGATTTATTGGCTTTTGCTGATAGCCCTTCTTGTCTCGATGAGCGGCAAACCTCTTGGGCAAAAGTACTGGCATGGAGTAAAGCATTCTTCCTGTGATGTTTTTAATGATATTACAAATCAACAATCAACAGAGGGGCTTTTTTTAAGTATCATGGATGCAATTAGCTACTTTGGAGCTAAATTGGGATACAGTTATGAAGCGATGAATTTTGTAATCTTTGTCATTCTCCAACCTGCACTGATTTTATATTTTTTAATTCTTTGCGTAATCCTTTACCGACAAAAAATCTATCTTTCTAAAAAGCTATTTATTGTTTTCAATGTAATTTTTTGGTCTTTGATTTTGCTTGTCATGTCTCCTTTTCTACATGGCAGTGGAAATCCAAAGCTATTGATGTATAGTAGTGGCAACTTTAATCTTTTTAATTTCTGCTGCGATTTAATGCGCTTTTTAGCCAATTGTTTTGGTTTGAGTTATGAGGAAGTAAATATTATTCTATTCCTGATTCTGCAGCCCGCCCTCATTATCTACAGCTTTATGTTATTCTTATTCTTGCATTTTAAAAAAAAAGAAAATTATGAAAAAGCACACAATAATTATATCAATTATGGGTTTAATTAGTTTTCCTCTGTATCGATAAAAAAACAGGAGATTCTCCAAAAAAAATAGTTTAAAAAGAAAGAATTATCAGTAATAAAATGATTAAAATTGATTCATTAAGAGCAGATAGTGTTAAACTTAGGCATAAATTAATTGAATTAGAAATTGATTAGAATTTTGTTTAAAAGAAATAATATTAAAGAGTAATTAAATACAATTGATTATTAAAAAAAGAAAAATAATATGAAAAAATACATTTTTGTTTTCACCATAGTAATTATTACAATAATTGCATCTGTTTTTTTATTTGCTGATAATAAA
>JBILRK010000470.1:0-2849 GCA_044372705.1 Saprospira sp.
AATTATTTTATTCAATAATTAAATTATTAATTATTATAAAAATAATTTTTAATTACATTTTTGCATTAAAACTAAATTCATGTTAATAGTTATTGTATTTTTTAAGCGCTAAAACCCAATTAGAAATAAAAATTTACTTGCAATTCTAAATGAATGGGCCGATATTCGTAAGCTTATAACAATTCAATAAAAAATAGCAAGATGCAGGAAGACCTGTTTTATCAGATAGCCCTCATACAAACCCCAAAAGTGGGTCCAGTAACAGCTAAAAAACTATATCAGCATTTCGGTACTGCCAAAACAGTATTCGAGCAGGACCTGAATAGCCTGCTATTGAGCGGTCAGGTAAATAAAGACTCAGCAGCAGAGCTGCTAAAAAAAGAACAATTCAACTTTGCAGAACAGGAGCTTGTTTTCATGAATAAATTTGGCATCAAAGCACTTTGTTACGACGATACAGATTATCCAAAAAGGCTAAGACATTTCGAAGATGCTCCTTTCCTACTCTATTATAAAGGCGAGTGTAATTTGAATTCAACCCGTATTGTAGCAATTGTTGGAACTCGAAAGCCAACAGATTATGGGCGTCAGCATTGTGAAAGGCTAGTTGAAGCACTTAAAGAATATAACGTTATGATTGTAAGTGGGCTTGCTTTCGGTATCGATGGCTGCGCGCATCAAAAATCGGTTGAATTGGGCATTCCAAATATTGGTATCGTTGCACATGGGCTCGACCGTATTTATCCACCCTCTCATACGAGCCTTGCGCAGCGCATGGTGAAGACTGGTGGTGGCATCTTATCGGAATTCCCTTCGAGAACCGAACCCATGTCTGGTAATTTTCCTGCAAGGAACCGAATTATTGCTGGTATGTGCGATGCACTTGTAGTGGTAGAAACTGCTATGAGCGGAGGTTCAATCATCTCGGCAAATATGGCCAATGAATACCAAAAAGATGTTTTTGCTATTCCCGGCAGAATTGGCGATACTTATTCAGAAGGTAGCAATAATCTTATTAAAACGCATCGCGCATCCCTGCTAACATCTGCCGATGATATTGCTTACATTCTTCGATGGGAAAGACAACATAGCAGCGTTCAAAAGCAGCTTTTTGTGGAGCTCAGCGCCGAAGAAAGACAGGTTACTGATCATTTATTAGGCAAAGATAGTGTACACCTCAACTTTCTTATTCAAGAAACTGGATTGAGTACCAGCAGACTGGCCTCAGTGCTTTTAGAGTTAGAAATGAAGGGCCTTTTGAGAGCATTACCGGGCAAGTATTTCAGGTTGGCCTGAGCTTTTAATCATTAGTCTTTTGACTTTAATTTAGTTTGGTTATCTTTGGGCAGATTTAGCATCAAAATTCAGAATGAAGGAATCAAAATTAGAGGCCTTTGGCCGCCTGCTTAAAATCATGGATGAACTCAGGGAGCAATGCCCCTGGGATAAAAAACAGACGCTGGAAAGCCTGCGCCACCTCACAATTGAAGAAACCTACGAACTCGCCGATGCCATTTTAGAAAATAACCTGGACGAATTGAAAGGCGAAATAGGCGATATCATGTTGCACATGGTTTTTTATGCCAAAATAGCTGATGAAAAAGGCGCCTTCGACATTGAAGATGTTTTGAATTTTCTTTGTGAAAAACTTATCAGAAGGCATCCGCACATTTATGGCGACACCAAAGTCGAAAATGAAGAACAAGTAAAAGCCAATTGGGAAAAAATTAAATTGCAGGAAGGGAAAAAATCTATCCTTTCGGGGGTACCAAACTCACTTCCCGCCGTTGTAAAAGCTTACCGCATTCAGGAAAAAGCCAAGCAAGTCGGTTTTGAATGGGAAAACAAGGAACAGGTCTTTGACAAGGTAAATGAAGAAATGGCCGAACTGCAGGAAGTCGTCTATGATGAAAACTCAAAACAGGAAAGATTGGAAGAAGAATTTGGCGACCTGATGTTTTCACTTATTAACTATGCACGTTTTCTGAAAGTTGATCCAGAATTGGCATTGGAACGCACCAACAGAAAATTCATCAAAAGATTTCAATATATCGAAGAAAATGCGCCAAAAGACCTGCAGGAAATGACCCTTGAGGAGATGGATGCGTTATGGAACGAGGCAAAAAAGAAATAATACGGGGCGGGGGGAATAAAACTGTTTAATCAGATTGTACACAAAAGCTAGAAAACAATCGTCATGAACCAACATCTTTCAGATCGTATAAAAAATATGGGGGAATCTGCCACCTTAAAAATGGCACAGCTTGCGCGTGAACTCACTGCTCAGGGATACAAAATCATCAGCCTTAGTTTGGGTGAACCCGATTTCGACACGCCTGAACATATTAAAAAAGCAGCCATCAAAGCTCTTGAAGATGGCTTTACCAAATATACACCAGTTGCCGGTTTGCTAGAATTAAGGCAGGCAATTTGCACCAAACTTAAAAGAGATAATCATCTCGAATATAGTCCAAATCAAATTGTTGTTTCTAACGGTGCCAAACAATGTATTGCCAATCTTTCCATGTCGCTTCTTCAGGAAGGTGACGAAGCTATTGTATTGAGTCCATATTGGGTGTCTTACAAAGAAATCGTCGAATTGAGTGGTGCGAGCTGTGTTTTTGTAAAGGGCGGCATTGAACAGGATTTCAAAGCCAATGCAGAACAGATAAAAGCCGCCATCAGCGACAAAACGAGAATGCTGATTTTTTCATCGCCCTGCAATCCAACAGGCTCTGTTTTTACCAAAGAGGAACTGAAAGCAATAGCTGATGTTATTGCGCAACACCCTCAAATTACTATAGTTTCTGACGAAATTTATGAATACATCAACTTTACTGCTGAAACTC
>JBILRK010000354.1:0-3536 GCA_044372705.1 Saprospira sp.
TCCGGTTTCGGGTTCCTTGCTGTCAATCTATTGATATACAAAGGCTAATGGCCCGAAAACGCCTTGCTGAAGACTAGATTTTTTGTTACTTTTTTATCATGAAAAAAGTAAGAAAGAAAAGAGAAGAATCAACTTGAGTTTTTAAACTTACAAGGCGACAGTGAGAAAACCCTTTCGGATTTGAAAAGGTTTTAAAACACGGATTTAATAGACAATAGCGATTTACACAGATTTTGGTGCTCAAAATACTGGTATTTTACGCTGTAAAAAACTAGCTGATTGTCAAACTAAAGAACTACACCAAAAAATAACGCCGCAGGCACCGCTTCCTAATGTCAGAAGCACCAGCGTATGGAAGCAGCATCGGCTGGCAATGGTGCTATTGAAGTTCCGGATAAGTATTGAGGAGTAGTAATCTAAGGTTACAGATGATGCTTCCGGTTTCGGGTTCCTTGCTGTCAATCTATTGATATACAAAGGCTAATGGCCCGAAAACGCCTTGCTGAAGACTAGATTTTTTGTCTCGTCAGAAACTGACGAGAGAAAGAAAAGAGAAGAATCAACTTGAGTTTTTAAACTTACAAGGCGACAGTGAGAAAACCCTTTCGGGTTTGAAAAGGTTTTAAAACACGGATTTAATAGATAATACCGATTTACACAGATTTTGGTGCTCAAAATACTGGTATTTTACGCTGTAAAAAACTGACTGATTGTCTTACTTGAAAACTGAAACTGACGAGAGAAAAAATACACTAGTACTTATACCTTTCCTTCCATTGCCTCGCTAGCTGCTGGCGATATTTATCCTCAGCACTGTTATCGCCTGGTTTGTAAATAGCTGTGCCGCTAATTTCTTTAGGAAGAAATTCCTGCTCAATAAAATTGCCAGGATAATTGTGGGCATATTTATAGTCTTTGCCATAACCCAGGCTCTTTGCCAATTGGGTGGGAGCATTGCGCAAATGTAATGGAACAGGGAGATTGCCGGTCCTTTTAACCAATTCAATGGCATCATTTATCGCCATGTAAGAAGCATTGCTTTTTGGCGAACAGGCCAGATAAATCACAGCCTGCGAAAGTATAATCCTCGATTCGGGATAACCAATTCGTTCCACTGCATCAAAGCACTGATTGGCGATAAGCAGGGCATTCGGATTAGCAAGGCCTATGTCTTCGGCTGCTAATATCAATAATCTTCGGGCAATAAAACTCAAATCTTCGCCACCTTCAATCATTCTGGCTAGCCAGTAAACAGCTGCATTGGGGTCGCTGCCGCGAATGGATTTTATAAAAGCCGATATAATGTCATAATGCAGTTCGCCACCCTTGTCATAGGCTGCAATATTTGATTGTAAAGCGTTTTGTACAGCCTCGTCTGTAATCATAACAGTTTCACCCTCGGGAGTAATGCCTGCCATTAGTTCCAGGATATTGAGCAGCTTACGGGCATCACCGCCTGCATAGCGCAACATGGCCGTTTCTTCTGCTATTTGAATTTCTCTCGTTTTGAGAATTTCATCATGTTTAATGGAATAATGCACCAGTTCCATCATCTCTTCCTTCGCCAGAGGTTCAAGCACATAAACCTGACAACGCGATAGCAAGGCGCCGATAACTTCGAATGACGGATTTTCGGTAGTTGCACCAATCAGTGTAACTATTCCCTGTTCAACAGCGCCTAAGAGCGAATCCTGCTGCGATTTGCTGAAACGATGAATCTCATCGATAAACAAAATAGGAGAGGGCTGATTGAAAAAACGGGCATTTTTGGCCTTTTCGATTGTTTCGCGCACATCTTTCACGCCCGAGCTGATGGCAGAAAGTACATAAAAAGGTCTTTTCAGTTCGTTTGCCAGCAAATTTGCAAGCGTTGTTTTGCCTACACCGGGAGGACCCCACAAGATAATGGATGGCAAATGTTTTGTGCGCAGCGCATTGCTCAAGGCACCCTTTTCACCTACCAGATGTTTCTGCCCGACATATTCCGAAAGGGTTTTCGGGCGCATGCGTTCTGCCAGTGGTTGCACAAATTCTCGATTAAATTATTTAAGATTCTTTTTCTTTGCGCTCCATTTTTTCGACCGCTTTCATCACCTTGTCGGATAGCTCTTTTTTGAACATGGCCAATTTTGCTGCAATCTTTTCATCGAAACTTCCTATCATTTGCGCAGCAAGAATTCCGGCATTTTTGGCTCCATCCAGTGCAACGGTGGCAACAGGTACACCTCCTGGCATTTGCAAAATAGAAAGCACTGAATCCCAACCATCGATTGAATTTCTTGATTTTATTGGTACGCCAATAACTGGTAAAGTAGTAAGCGATGCAACCATTCCGGGCAAATGTGCTGCTCCTCCTGCACCGGCAATAATCACTTTCAGTCCGCGTTCTCTAGCAGTTTGGGCATAGTCGAACATCCTTTCTGGGGTTCTGTGTGCCGAGACTATAGTTATTTCATAATTGATGCCGAATTCTTCCAACATTTCTGCAGCCTCGCTCATTATTTTGAGGTCTGAATCGCTGCCCATTATTATGCCAACCATATTGTTAATTTGAAAATGAGTTAATTTGAAAATTTGAATAAGTCTGATAGTCTTATAATCTGAAGTCTGACAATCTGAAGTACTAACTTATAATCCTAAGTGTATTTTTCACCAACATCGCCTTTTCCTTAAGTTTTTCGATGTCAGTATCCGTAACCGTTACATGCCCCATTTTTCGAAAAGACTGAGTACTGTTTTTACCATAGAGATGTAAGTGTACACCACTCATTGAAAGAATCTCGTCGAGCCCTTCATAAACTGGTGAACCGCTATAACCCTCTTCTCCCAGAAGGTTGATCATTGCAGCAGGCACTCTAATAGCTGTATCCCCCAGGGGTAAATTGTAAATAGCCCTTAAATGTTGTTCAAACTGCGAAGTGATATTGCCTTCTATGCTTTGATGTCCACTGTTATGCGGACGTGGAGCTACCTCATTTATGAGCAGAATGCCATTTTTATCAATGAACATTTCTACTGCAAGCAGTCCAACCATATCCAGTTTTTCGATCAGTTTTAATGCCATTTCCTCTGCCTCCTTAGCAATTGTTTTGTCAACTTGCGCCGGGCTGAAAAGGAATTCTACCAGATTTGCTTCGGGATGAAAAACCATCTCAACAACAGGGAAGGCTTTTGTTTCTCCTTTTGCATTTCGGGCAACAATAACGGCAATCTCTTTGTCAATATCAACCAGTTTTTCCAGTAAACCAGGGGCATCAAATGCTTTTGCTAAGTCGCCTTCGCTTCGGAGCAGCTGTACACCACGCCCATCATAACCATCTTTGCCCAACTTATTGGCAGCAGGCAGGAAGGATGAATTATTCAATACATCTTGTTTGTTTTCAACTAAGATAAAATCAGCCGTAGGTAAGCCATTTTCGACATAAAACTGTTTCTGTAATCTTTTGTCCTGAATGAGTTCAATAATCTCGGGCTGCGGATACACTTTTTTGCCTTCGTCACGCAGTTTTTTTAGTGCAGCGGTATTTACTTTTTCG
>JBILRK010000355.1:0-3535 GCA_044372705.1 Saprospira sp.
TTTGTGTTTTGAGTGTTCATGACTTTTATATTATTTGCTTTTGTCTTGTTTTTGTTTGATATTACTTGATGATTGTTTTTGGTCATTTGTTACCACTTCTATTATTTTTTTAAAAAAAAGGGCAACCGAAATCGGCGCCCCTTGTCTGAAAATTCATTTTTACAGTATGTCTATGGTATCAGAAATCTGACAGATTGTTCCAATTTCTCAGTACAATCATGATTTTTACACAAAGAAGCTTTGAGCCTGAATGCAGTGCCTGAAGGGTAAGAAGATAGGTTTACATGTTCGCTGATCGTTTTCGTTTTCACATGATCGTGGCCAGTCAAAGGGAAGGGTGCAATAGCTGCGGCACCAACACTATCTACAGTCAAACTTATTTCATATTCCTCGAGTTCATCGGGAGCCTCGAATTTAATTTCGATATGTGCATCGGATGCATCTGTTACAGTTGAACCATCAGTAGGACTGATAAAAGTAATTACAAAGTTCCCACTATCCTTTTTACAGGAAGAAAGCATAGCAATACTGATAGCAGCAAACACAAATAAAAAAATAGTTTTACGCATAACATTAAAGTTTAAAAGTGCAACAATGTTGCAAATATAGCTATTGTTTTATTAAATGCAACAATGTTGCATAAAAATTATTTTAGAGACATAGATTTGTTTAAAACAATACTTAAAGCACTCAACAAATATAATTTCAGTAATAATGGTTCTCAAATATTCATTTTTTTAGCATCTTTGGGGAATAAACTAAGCAATATGTTTTCCCTGATAGAATATAACGAAGTGGATTGTAAGAGTACTGATGCCGATTTTGACACTCAGTCACCGCTTTTGAAGAAAATACCGGACAATCATGTGCAGTGGATCGATATTGACATCTGCAACAACACTCTTGAAACGGAGAAGCTTTGCGAATTTTACGGATTACATAGCCTAACAGTTGAAGATATCATCAACCCCGGCCTACTCCCCAAATTTGAAGCTTTCGATAATTATTTTTTTCTATCACTTAAAATGCTTCACGTCAATGACAAAGGTATCATTGTGATTGAACATATTAGTCTAGTAGTTGGCAAAGGTTATGTTTTGACCTTTCAGGAAATTCCCGGCGATGTTTTCGACGATGTAAGGGAACGTATTATTCAAAGCAAAGGCTATTTGCGCAAAAGAAAATCCGATTATCTCTTTATTAGACTGTTGGATTCTATAATAGACAACTACGGTTTCACTCTTGAACATATCAGACAAAATATTGTAGAACTGGAAAGCTCGCTTTTGGGAAAAAACTGGCGTAAGACCGATCTTTCTACTGAGGTACTTCACCTTAAAAAAGAGCTGAATATCATACGTGGACACATAGCCCCACTTAGAGATATTCTGACTAAAATCAAGTCTGAAACGGATCATTTTTTCCAAAGAAGTTCTATTGCTTATCTCAACGACATTCAGGATCAGTCGAATTATCTGATACATCATTTCGAAAATTTCAGGGAGATGATTAAAGACCTGATGGATTTGTACAATTCCAAAACGAGTAATGAACTGAATCATATCATGAAAACGCTGACCATCATTTCGGCCCTATTTATTCCGCTTACCTTTGTTGCAGGTTGGTATGGTATGAATTTTGAATACATGCCCGAACTGGACTGGCAGTACAGCTACCCCACCCTCATTGCAATTATGCTGGTCACCTTTATTGTCATGTTTATTTACATGAAAAACAAGCGCTGGTTTTAAGTTAAATATAAAATGAAGATTCTTCAGCTCACCAAAAAATTTCCATTTCCGCTCAAGGACGGCGAAGCAATTGCTGTAACCTATATGGCTAAGGCATTGAACAGTCTGGGTGCCGAGCTGACCCTGCTGAGTATGAATACCAGCAAACATCCTTTCGATATAAAAAGCCTGCCTGGCGACTTCAATCATTACAAAGGCATTCATTTGGTGGATATCGATAACAGAATAAAGGTTTTGGATGCTTTTTTGAATCTTTTTTCCAATAAATCTTACCATATCGAGCGTTTTGTCTCTCCCGAATTTGAAGAAAAACTAAAAACGCTGCTACAGTCCGAACATTTCGACATTGTGCAGATGGAAACACTTTATTTGGCACCTTATATCGAAACAGTCAGAAAATATTCCAAGGCCAAAATCTGTATGCGTTCGCACAATGTGGAGCATGAAATCTGGAAAAGAATTGCCGATAATACGGCCCTCGGTGCAAAAAAATGGTATCTCCAGCTACTGAGCAGCAGATTGGAAAATTTTGAAATCAGCAGTTTGAATCAATATGATCTGATGGCGGCCATCACCCAAAGGGACCTGAATTTTTTTAAAAATCTGGGATTAAAAATCCCCTCCATTGTTGCTCCTATTGGGCTGGATTTAGAAAATTATAGATTAAAAAAACATAAGGCCGCTGCAGATTTCTGCTTCATTGGATCACTCGACTGGCTACCAAACATTGAGGGTGTCAAATGGCTTATCGAAGAGGTTTGGCCAAAAGTTATCGAAAAAAATCCTGAGGCCGAGTTTCACATTGCCGGCAGGAATAGCCCCGATTGGCTCAAAAACCTTCGCATAAAAGGCATAATAGTTCATGGGGAAGTTCCAGATGCGGTTGAATTTATTAGCAGTCATCAGTGTATGTTGGTACCTTTGCTATCGGGCAGTGGAATGCGTGTGAAAATCCTGGAGGGAATGGCTATAGGCAGCCTCATCATAAGCACTGCACTGGGATTGGAAGGAATTGCAGCAACCGACGCTGAAGAAGTTTTAATAGCCGATTCGGCTGCCGATTTTGCAGAGGCCATTATTTATGTTGCGAATGATTTTGAAAAGGCTTCAGCCATGGGTAAAAATGCGGCTATATTCATAAAACAGCATTTCGATAACCAACAAATTGCCAAAGAACTTTTGGAGGCTTACAATCAGCTTTAAACAAAACAACTGAATGATTTTTAGCGCTATCATATTCTGGATTTCCTTAACTGCCTTATTCCATACCTATCTGCTCTACCCGCTTATACTCAAGCTGGCAGCTGCAGGAAAGAAAGCGCATGCTCCTGTATTTGATCGCAATGAATTATTACCTGCCGTTTCAATTCTGATGTCGGCTTACAACGAAGAAAAAGTAATTGCCGATAAGCTCAATAGTATTCTGGCAAACAATTATCCTGCGGAAAAACTGAATATTTTTATCGGTTCAGATTGTTCAAATGACCGGACAGATGAAATCATCCGCTCATTCGCCGAAAAAAATCCAGAAATTATCAATTTTACAGCTTTCGATGAACGGCAGGGCAAGCCAATGATTATCAATCAGCTTTCGGAGCAGGCTTTTGCACAGCAAGCAAAATCGGAGCAGCATATTCTTATTATAACGGATGCCAATGTTATGCTGGGCCCTGATACCATTTTTCAGCTTTGCAGACATTTTAAAGATGTTAAAATTGCTGTGGTGGATTCCAACATTGTTAATCCAGATAACAAAGCGGGCAGCGGTATTGCCAAAAATGAAA
>JBILRK010000356.1:0-3521 GCA_044372705.1 Saprospira sp.
CCACAAAAAAGAACTATAAGTTCGAGAAATAAATTAAATAATGCCTTCGTCTATCTGAATCAAGAAATGAACGAAGGCATTTTTTCTAGTAGACAAATTTTAATCTTTAAGGGTAAAGCCCTATCCCTGGGTAATTTTTATTTTACCGCAGATGTTCTCCAAACAGCGCGGATGTCTCTGATCTTCGCAGATTTTTTTGCTAATTCCTTCAGAATGTCATGTATCAGCTTAAATCTGTTTTGGTTTAAGCAATCCACAACCCTTAATCCGCGTCAATCCGCCTAATCCGCCAAGGGCAAAGCACTATCAGGGGTAAAATTTCACCTTCACCCCTGATGTTCAAACAACATTAACTAGATTATTTTTTCGAAGAAATTATCGTTCTACTGCTCCTTTTTTATTTGGTTTTTGTTCACACCTGCAGTTTAATTTCAATATTAAACCGAAATGTTCTATTTTGTGTTAATTTTAAAAATAGAACGGAATGAAAAAGAGAGAATTTTTAAAAAACAGTGCCATACTTGCAATTGGCACGCTGACTGCCCCAAGTCTGTTGGCCTGCAACAAAAAAACAGCCACAATAATATCGGATAAAGAGATAAAAAGCATTCCTTCATCCCCAACAATAATCCAGCTTCCTGCTTTAGAATATGCATTCAATGCCCTCGAACCTCATATCGACGCGCTCACAATGGAAATTCACCACGGAAAACATCATGCAGCCTATGTCAACAATCTGAATAAGGCATTGGAAGGTCATGCCTGGGCAAATCTGGAACTCACAGAGATTTTTAATAAATTGATGCCCAACGATAATAACACTGTCATCAGAAACAATGCCGGCGGACATTTCAACCACAGTCTTTTCTGGAGAACCCTTGGTCCGAATGCAGGCGGTTCTCCTCAAGGCAAATTACTCGACAAAATCAACACTGGCTTTGGTTCATTCGAAGCCTTTAAAACGGCATTCAGCGAGGCTGCGATGAAGGTTTTTGGTTCGGGTTGGGCCTGGCTTTGTCTCGATGGCTATGAGAACCTGTTCATTACGACCACGCCAAATCAGGATAATCCGCTCATGAAAAATCTGGTTCAACAATCAGGTACGCCAATTTTCGGTCTCGATGTTTGGGAACATGCCTATTATCTAAAATATCAGAACAAAAGAAAGGATTATCTGAGCGCCTTATTTAACCTCATTCGCTGGGATCGTGTCACTGAAGAATACAATAAAGTAATCAAATAAAATTATGAAAATCATAGAAAACGAACTGATGCCACCGCCCGCAAAAGGACATTATTCGCACTGCGTGGAACACAATGGCATTTTGTACCTTTCGGGGCAACTTCCACTTTTGCCCGATGGCACTGTGCCCGAAGGAATTGAGGCTCAAACTCTACTCACCCTGCAAAAGGTTGAAAAAATTCTTCAGGCAGCCGGCAGCAATAAAGAGCAGGTGCTCCGCATGACCGTTTACATCACCGATATTGCCTATTGGCCAGAGGTAAATGCTGCCTATGCCAACTTTTTTGGCAATCATAAACCTGCCAGGTGCATTATCCCTTGTGGAAAACTGAATTATGGTGCTTTGATTGAAATTGATTGCACTGCTTTTGTGTAAGCCATGTTGCTATATTTTTTTCTGATTTCGCTATTACTCTTTTCAACGGTCAGCATCATTGCTAACTATAATGCCCGTATCTACTCAGCTGAGGTACTGACAAGAATCAGAAAAATGGAGCAGATTTACATCGATTTTATTCAAAAAAAATTCCAACGAAAGGATTTCAATCGCTTCGACCTGCACAATGATCCCGAAATTTTGGCAAAGGATGCTGTAAGTAAATTAAATCCATCTTTGGAAGGGCTTATCAATTATATCAATAAAGCTTATCTGTCAAAAGTAAAAATTCGCTCAAACGCTGAGTTTTTTCCAAATATTTGTGCCCTTAGCGAAGAGGCATTTGCCACAAAAAATAAAAATCCGGAAAAAAGAATGTCCGTCGCCGAAACTGAAAGATTCAGAATGGCCTTGTACGATGCTGTTTATGCCGATATTTTTCAAAGAATTACCAAAATGCAGGATGAAAACAGCGCAGTTTCTTAACCTGATTTTTTGCCTCATTGTTTTTGTAATGCCCTTTAGCAATAGCTTTGGCGCATCGGTTTATTCATCATACGAATATCCTCTAAAGCCCCTGCTTAAAAAAGCAGCTAAATCGAAAAAAGCTAAAGCATCAAAAAAACCTAAGAAAAACTTCAGCCTACCAAAGGAACGAAGCTGGGGCATTTGGTCGCTTTCGACAGGTGCCTATCTAATTGTTTTTGCTTTGTTCAGTGCCCTGTTTTTTCTTGGTTTTTATTATTATTACTATTTATTGGCACTGCTGCTTGTCCTTCTTACTTTTGGTATCTATCTCACCGTAAACGGCGTTTCAATTATCGATCGCAGCTTTATCCATTATTCAGATAATCCCGAATTGAGGGCAGAAAGAATTAGACCAACAATCATCAGAGATTTTATATTTGCGGGATTGATGTCTTTAGCAATTCTGGGCCTTATTCTTATTAAATTTTATCTTAGCGCCTGGCTTTGTCTTATTGCTGTGCTGGCAATGATTACTGTTGCAACTATGAAAATGTCGGCTATTAAGCATACTCAGCGACGCTAATTTTATTATCTTTGTGCCAATTGAATGTTTTAAATATGGAAAAGGAATTAGTAAACAGAGTGGCCAACAGCGGGCTAATTACGATCAATCTCGAAGAATTTTATCCCAAGGAAGAAATTCTGAGTTTTGATTTGAAAGACTATCTTTTCAGAGGACTTATTCTGCGCGAAAAAGACTTCAGAGAGGCTATGTTGGCTCATGACTGGACACAGTATGAAGATAAAAACCTGGCAGTTTTTTGTTCGGCCGATGCCATCATACCCACCTGGGCATATCAGCTTGTGGCAGTTTATGCTGCTCCCTATTGCAAAATGATGATGCAGGGAAATCCGGAGCTATTTATCATTCAACATTATATGCAGGTTTTAGGAGGACTGAATGTGGAACAGTACCGTGATAAAAAAATTGTAGTGAAAGGATGCAGCGACAAAGCAGTTCCCAGCGCTGCATATATGGAACTTACCCGCCTCTTACGTCCAATAGCTCAAAGCATCATGTTTGGTGAACCTTGCTCAACCGTGCCGCTCTTTAAAAAAGAGAAGAAAAAAGAGGAAAATAAAGCTTAAAATTTCTGCCATGTCCCTCCTAAAAAAAATTCTTTTTGGCCTTGCTGCATTCAGCGTACTTGCAGTTTTATTAATATTCAGCTCCTTATCGCCCGATATGGATAAAAAGGATAAGAATTTGAACTTACCTGAAGATGCGGTGCAAAGGATAAGAATACCAAAAATTCCACAAAATCTCGATTTCGCCGGAGAGCCAGTTCCTCTAAGCGATACTGAAGTCCGTGAAAGAATCGACCGCGAAATACTCGCCATCTGTTTCTGGCATTCGAGCATCATACAAAATAT
>JBILRK010000358.1:0-3509 GCA_044372705.1 Saprospira sp.
GTAGCTGGTTACAGGGAATTTAGTCGATTGTATCCCGATGACGGCGTTTCATTTAAGTTTGAAATTAAATATGTTAAAAAAGGCAGAAAGGAAAAGCCATTTAAATACCTGATTTTTAGTGACGGACGAAATGCTGACTCAAAACCAAAAGAATATCTGATAAAAAAGGCAAAAGAATCAAAATATAAAGATTTTGCCATCAAGCAGGAAAGAGAATGTCTCATATTGACGCTTTTTGATGCAGAAATTAAAAAAGATACAAAAATTTATCTTTTTAGAAATAGCAATACAAAAAAGCTGAACGGTATAAGAATGGGCGAATTTGAATATGCCATGCGTCCTGGTAAAAAGATTACAAAATAAGCTCTTAGCAAAAGACTTTTCGATAATGCCGAAAAGTCTTTTTTATTTTTTGAATATAAGTTCAATTAAGCTTAATTTTGCGCAAGCTTTAAAAACAAATCATACATTTTTGTTTTCAAGGAATTAGAACACTCATCCAAAAACATCTATAACTTTATTAATCATGGCAGAATTTATAAGTGATGTGAAGCTTTTTGCAGGCAGTCAATCACGCTATTTGGCAGAAAAAATTGTTGATTATTATGGTCAACCACTTGGTAACATGACAATTGAACGATTCAGTGATGGAGAATTTCAAGCCAATATTCAAGAGTCAGTTAGAGGAGCCTATGTATTTTTTATACAATCGACTTTTTCGCCAACCGAAAATTTAATGGAACTGCTATTGATGATAGATGCAGCAAAACGTGCATCGGCAGGATATATTACTGCAGTAATTCCTTATTTTGGTTTTGCCCGTCAGGACAGAAAAGATAAACCTCGTGTTGCAATTGGAGCAAAACTTGTGGCAAATCTGCTTACTGTGGCTGGTGCGGATAGAATTATGACAATGGACCTTCATGCAGATCAGATTCAGGGCTTTTTCGATATTCCGGTAGATCACCTCAAGAGCGAAGCAATTTTCTTCAATTATCTCGATAAAGAAGATACTTCAAATGTAATTTTTGCCTCACCAGATGTGGGAAGTACCAAGCGCGCACGTATTTATGCACAGCATTTCGACACCGGTTTGGTCATTTGCGATAAATACCGTAAAAAAGCCAATGAAATTGCCGAGATGACGGTAATTGGTGATGTGGAAGGTAAAGATATTATTCTTGTAGATGATATTATTGATACAGCGGGTACCCTTTGTACTGCAGCTCAGGCATTGGTAGACAAGGGCGCAAAAAGCGTGAGAGCATTCTGTACGCATGCTGTACTTTCTGGCCCTGCTTATGATCGCATTGAGAAATCGCATCTTACCGAGTTGGTAGTTTCGGATACCATTCCGCTCAAGAGAGAAAGTGCAAAAATCAAGGTTGTTTCCAGCGCCAAACTTTTCTCAAGAGCCATCAGAAATACTCACGAACATCGCTCTATCACCGCCTTGTTTGTCGATAAGAAAAAGACATCGCAGAAATAGTATTGCACTATATATAATAGCAAAGGCGTCCCGAAAAGGACGCCTTTACTATTTGTAGTATTAAGTAAAATTAAAGCTAGATGCTAGAATTTGATAGTCACTGAATTAGCAACAATGCCCTGTTACCTAGCTCCTCGTTTTCTTTCATCTTTCAATCTTTCCTCTACACTAGTACCTCCTTACTAAATAACTGGCTACTAAAAAACTAATCCCTAGTACCTATTAACTAGCTCCTCCGCACTATATAGTTCTTTCCTCCTCTATAACTATCTCAAGCAGAGCTCGCAAAGAAGGTACATAATCTACTACGCAAAGAAGCGCACAGCAAGATGGCTAATGTCTACTATAAAACTAGTACCTCGTTACTAAATAACTGGATACTGGCTACTAAAAAACTAATCCCTAGTACCTAGTAACAAGCTCCTCCGCACTATAAAGTTCTTTCAATCTTTTACCCTACTTAACCCCATGCATCAATTTCTTGATAAGCGGGTAAATAAGTGCGGAGATTACTCCTAAAGCTACGGCAATTGCAGTCAGTATCCAGAAGAAAAAGCTCAGGCCCTGTTCTTTGGCAACGGCATCGGAGTATTCGCCAAACATACCAGCCAATTTCATTCCGATAGCAACAGCAAGATACCAAATGCCGAACATCATGGCAATCATTCTACCTGGAACAAGTTTACTTACATATGAAAGCGACACTGGCGAGATACAAAGTTCGGCCAGGGTATGGAAAAAGTAAACCAAAATAAGCCAAACAATACTTACTGAAGCTTTCTCTGCTCCGGCAGGAATGGAAGAAGCTCCAATAGCTACACAGGCCATACCGATTCCTAAAAGCACCATTCCCATAGCGTATTTCATGTTTGCATTGGGATTGTATTTGCTGTCCCATAACTTGGAGAAAAGAGGTGCAAATGCTATAATAAATAATGAGTTGAGTGTACCAAACCAAGAAGCTGGAACTTCTGACACATTATTTTCGAATTCCTTGAAAATCATCCATCCAGCAATAGCCCAAATCATTAAAAAACTGAGGGCAAGAATTATATTGGAAAGGGAATATTTTTTGAAAGTTTGCCCAAAGAGCAAAATAAGTACCCAAGTGATTATACCTAATGGAACAACTGTCATGAGTGCATTGACAACTTTAAACACCAATGCCCAATTACCTTCGAGCATTCTTTGGGTGTAATCTTTTGCAAAAATAGTGAGTGAGCCGGGCGCCTGTTCAAAAATTGCCCAGAAGAACATCACAACAAAGGCAAAAAATACAATGGCCAACATACGATCGCGCACTACCTTTTCATATCTTGGGATACGGGTCACCAAAAGCAGAATAAATAATCCAAGGGCAATCAAAATCATCAAATCAGCCCCTTTTAAACTACCCACAGTAAATGGGAATAGATTATAAACTCCACCGCTGATTTTTGAAACAGGGTCATTTAATATCCAGGCAAGTCCCAGTGCAGCAGAAAGGAATACTAATAATAAATCGAACTTTGTGAAAACATTTAATTTTTCGCTTGATGCATCAGTGTTATTAGCTATTGCCGCTGCTTTTACTTTTGCCGGTGTAAGTCCAATGTCACCAAAAATATTTTGCGCCAGCCAAAATTGCAATAAGCCAAATAGCATAAATATCCCTGCTAAGCCAAAGCCCCAGTTCCAGCCTATTTTTTCGCCCAAATATCCACAAAGTAGAATACCAAAAAATGCTCCGGAGTTTACCCCCATATAGAAAATGGTATAAGCACCGTCTTTTTTCGATTCCAATTCGGGGCTTTTATACATTTGTGCTACAATAGAGGTCATATTTGGTTTGAAAAAACCACTTCCGAAGACTAAAAGCACTAAGCCTGTATAAATGAAAAAAGGTGATTCTACCGCCATTGCAGCATGTCCAAAAGTCATGAGTAAGGCTCCGATAAGCACTGCGTAACGATAGCCAACAACCTTATCGGCAAAATAACCGCCAAGCAGGGTTGAAATATAAACCAGAGAGGTATATGTA
>JBILRK010000357.1:0-3509 GCA_044372705.1 Saprospira sp.
GATAAAGAATGGCTTTGGATTATTGATCCTTTGGACGGGACTACCAATTTTTTACATTCGCTGCCTTTTTTTTCTATAAGTGTGGCACTTCAGCATAGGGGAAAAACCGTAAAGGGCATTGTTTGTGAAGTTAACCGTCGCGAGCTTTTTTATGCCATAAAAAATGAGGGTGCTTATCTTAATGGAAGAAAAATTTCTTGCAGTGTCAATAAAAATTTGGCAGATACTTTATTAGCCACAGGGTTCCCGTATTATGACTTTGGAAGAAGGGAAGCTTATTTGAAACTTCTTGGCGAATTGATGCCAAAATGCAGGGGAATCAGAAGATTAGGCTCTGCTGCATTGGATTTAGCTTATACCGCCTGTGGGCGTTTCGATGCTTTTTTCGAGTATAGTCTTGCTCCATGGGATGTAGCTGCGGGTGCATTTATAGTTGAAGAAGCCGGAGGAATTGTTACGGACTTTACGGGTGGAGACAATTACCTTTATGGTAAAGAAATAATTGCGACAAATAGAGGTATTAATAAAGAAATGGCTGAATTACTGATGTCGCATTTCAAGGCCTAAAGACTTTCTATTTGCAAGAGGCGGCAGCTAAAAAGTTCGAGCAGCGCTTTTAGCTCCGATAAATCTCCGTTATTCAATTTTATATTGGTTAAAGAGGGGAGATGCTGCGCATAATAGATATTGTTGTTCGACATATCTAACAAGGTTGTTGCTAGGGTTTGGGCATAAGCAAATACGGGGTTTACTGCCTGAATTTTATCTGATAGACTCTTACAGAGCGATTTATAAGTAACATATAATCCAGCCTTGTTTTCATCGTCCACATCTTTCGAATGATAAGCCTTTACGCCTTCAGCCACAACAATTCTATGCAGAATAGCTTCATCGACATGTGGAACGGCTGGGTTTGTCAAAGTAGATTCTACCAGCATCGACAAAGTAATTTTTAGCTTTTTCTTCGGGTCATCAACATTATTTGTATTGAATTCAATCTGATATTTGACCCATTCCCAATACCAGGATACCAGATATAATAAAAACTTGTGTTTATTTTCAAAATAACGATACACAGAAGCCTCGGTTGAGGCTATTTTTTCAGCTAGTTTCTTAAAGGTAAATCTTTCGAATCCGAGCTCATCTATAAGAATAATACCCTGTTCAATTATTTTTTTTCCGAGTTTGGTTTGCTGAGGATCTCTTAAGTACAATTTGTCGCTCAGCTGTATCTGAATTGAAATCATATTTATATTAAAAATTTGAGTGCAAGATAGGCTTTTTATAATATTAGGCTTTAAAAAATTAAAGCCTTTGAAATAATCTAAACTTTCGACAAAAGTCTTTCCCTTTTTAGCATTCTTAATATTAACTTTGCAGCGCAAAATATTTTATTGTACATAATATATACACAAATCCATGGATAAAGAAAAGCTTGTACTGAAGCTATTTGAACTGGGTGTCCTTCAATTCGGACAATTCACTTTGAAAAGTGGTCTATCATCCCCTTTTTATCTCGATTTCAGAAGAATCATTGCTTATCCCGATACCTTAAAAGACATCAGCGAGCAGCTTTGGAAACTGATTGAAGACCTGGAATTTGACCATCTTTGCGGAGTGCCGTATGCAGCTTTATCCTTGAGTTCGGCCATGTCTATGATGCATGGTAAGCCTATGGTGGTAAAAAGAAAAGAAGCCAAAGAACATGGTACCAAAAAATTAGTGGAGGGTATTTTTTCTCCTGGTCAAAAATGTGTGGTCATTGATGATGTAATCAGTTCTGGTATCAGTATGATTGAAACGCTCGAGGCAATAGAAGAGGCTGGACTGGTCGTCGAACACGTAATTTCTATTGTTGACCGTATGCAGGGCGGCGTTGCTACTCTTGCCAAAGAAGGCTATCAGGCACGCACAGTTTACTCCATTCAGGAAATTTTGGAAGTGCTCTATAAGCACAACAAAGTTGATAAAGATACGCACGACAGAACCTTAGAATTTATCAGATATAATCAGATTGGCTATGACCAATTGCGTCTTCAGCGTACGGCGGTTCCTAAATTGAGCTACAATACCATTAAGGTGAATGCTGTAAATAATATCACAAAACGCATGGTCGATATTATGGAAAGCAAACAAACCAATCTATGCGTATCAGCCGATGTGAACTCTAAAGCCGAATTGCTCAGACTTGCCGATCAAGTGGGCCCTTATATCTGTGCACTCAAAACGCATATCGACACTGTTGGCGACTTTGATGCCGATTTGATTGTTCTTTTGAAAAATTTGGCAAAAAAACATAACTTCCTGTTGTTTGAAGATCGCAAATTTGCCGATATAGGCCACATTGCTATGCAGCAGTTTACCTCACCGCCACTAAACATTGCCGATTGGGCCGATTTAGTTACGGTACACGTTGTTGCAGGTTCATCAAGTATCGATGCGCTTCGTTCAACTGGAAAATTGGATAACACCGGACTCATCGTGGTGGCTCAGATGTCAACTGAAGATACATTAACTTCACGCGATTATACAAAAAAAGCCCTCGAAATTGCCCAAAAACATCAGGATGTGGTGGTGGGTATTGTGGGTCAAAACAAACGTCCGCGCGATGCGGGGCTCATGATGCTAACTCCGGGTATTAGCCTTAGCGAAACTGGCGATGCCCATGGTCAGGTGTACAACACCCCACAGGAGGCTTTCGAAGAACGCGGCATCGATATTATGATTGTTGGTCGCGGTATCTACAAAGCTGAAAATCCTGGCGCCAAAGCAGCCGAATATCGTCAAATCGGCTGGCAAAGCTATCTGAAGAGGCTGGGTTTGGCTTAATGAGTAGCAAGATTTGAGTAGCGAGATTTGAGAGGGGAGATTTGAGAGGGGAGAACCAAGATAATAAAGAAAGCCCGGGGAAGTTTTTTCCTCGGGCTTTCTTTGTGAGAAACAGTTTTTTAGTACTTAATATCTGTCACAAAACATTCAACATTATCATTGCTAATGATATTCAGTTCCGTTCCAGGATAGGCTTTCAAAAAGCTTTCGCTGAGTTTTGTCTTTTTACGCGAGTTCCATTTAAATTCGAAGGCATGTAGTTTGCCATCATATTCTTCAATCAGGTCAATCTCTTTTTGTTCCTTTGTTCGCCAGAAATAAGAATTTTTCCAATGTTGATGATAGTTATTATATTTCATGCGTTCCGAAACTAGAAAATTCTCCCAAAGTGCGCCAATATCAGTTCTGTTTTCGATCGGATTCAAATTTGCAATGATGGAATTTCTGATTCCGTTATCATAAAAATAAATTTTTCTACTGCTTTTTAGTTCATTGCGCAGATTTCGGCTGAAACTGGGCAAACGGAAAATGACAAAGGCTTTTTCGAGCAGATCGATATATTTTTCAACTGTTTTGGCATCTATGCCGCATATTTGAGCCAGCTCATTGTACGAAACCTGAGCCGAGAGTTGTAGTGCCAGTGCTTGTAACAGCCGGCTCAGTTTATCAGGTTTTTGGAT
>JBILRK010000359.1:0-3501 GCA_044372705.1 Saprospira sp.
AGTGAGGTACTGAACTTTAATTTGACGGTCGAAATCGAAAGTTGCGTTGGTATTATAATTGAAAGAAAGTTGCAGCTTCTGGCCAATTTTACCAACAACATTCATCTGAATATTCATATTAAAATCGAAACCGCCCTGTCTTTGCTGTCTTTCTGTAAGAATTGGATTGGCAATTTTTTGATAATCGACTCCAAAGGTGAGGTCAATATTTCCCTGCGGGCGAATATCCACATTACTGCCGCAAAAAAGACGGTCAACCAGGCTATTCTGAATTCTTTCTTTATAGGGTTGAATCGGGTCACCTGCAGCCACTTGTCTGTTCTGACGGTAGAGCGACCTCATATAGTTTTTATCTTCCTGTTTTGCTTTCCAATCGAGATATTCTTCGAAAGTCAGGTACATTACAGGACGATAATAAGACCCGTTTACTTTTTCTTTGATGATGTAATAGCCGCTTACTGGATCGAATTCGACAGATTTATCAATTATTTTGGGATCTTTTAGGTCGAAGGGATTAGATTGTGACCCAGTCATAAAATCTCCAAATCGATCTTGGATAGGGGGTAAGCTGTCTGTAGGACTGGAAATGCCTAAAAGAGGGGCGTTTCCAAAAGGGCCTGCAGCATAGAGTCCAAAACTGAAAGACAGATGGAATAATAAAACAAATATAGAGACAGAATATACTCTGAAATTCATAACCGAATAAAACTTTGTCAAGGGTGTAGGCGCAAACCCGCGTGTACGTATTTAGGCAAAACGCAAAGTTAAACGTTTTTTTTAATTTTTTATTGATAATTAATGCAGTACAGTTAATGTCATAGCGTAATTTTGGTTATCTAATCAGGCGATTATCTCTCACAAAGTATAATTTTTAGGAAAGCTGCCCAAGTGCTATTCGGATCAGTTCGCCCGAATCATCAATTTTTGGATTTTCTTTTAAAATAGCATTGATAACTTTCTGCACATTTGGTCTCATAAATCCTAAAGTAATGAGTGCAGATATAGCTTCTTCGCGCACCGGATTTTCAGAATTAAGCATGGAAGCTGCTATTGCATCGCTTACAGCACCACTGTCTTTCAATAGTTTATCTTTTAGTTCTACAATAATTCGTTTTGCCGATTTAACGCCAATTCCTTTTGCCGATTTAAGAATGTTTTCATTTTCCGCAATGATAGCTGTGCGAATATCTTTGGGCGACATAGCTGAGAGCATAAGCCTTGCCGTGCTTGGACCTACGCCTGAAACAGATATGAGGTGTTCAAAAATATTGAGTTCCTCTGCCTCCAAAAATCCATACAAATAATGCCCATCTTCTTTCACAAGATAATGTGTAAGCAGCTGAACATCTGTTGCGGTGCCCAATTGTCTGAAAGTATTTACAGTAATAAAAATACGATACCCAATACCATTTGCCTCAACAATCAGATCGGTTGGACTTTTGTAACTGATTTTTCCTTTTATGTATGCTATCATCGTGAATCTATTAACGAATTAAAATTATAAAACGTAAGCTGCGAAAATACAAAATCTTTTGCAAGGCCTAATTTTTTTAATGTTATCTATTTCCAAAAGAGGCCTAATTATGTTAATTCTTTCATAATTCAGTTTTTAATTGATGTAGTCACATAAGAAGATTGGCAAAAATTGACCTATCTTTAATTAAATAAATACTAATATGTTGTCAGGAAAAAATATTTGTTAAGCTTGCTGTTAATTATGACAGCACACTTGTAAATACCGTTTCTAATGGACGTGTAGAGTTTTACGATGCAGCCAGTGGCGGCAATCTGAAATATACACTCGAAGTTGATGCCAATGGTAATTTTTATACCACAGAAAACATTGATTTTGGGTCAGGACTTTATCCAAAGGTTATTTCACCAAACGGAGACAGTAAAATGATGAATAATCCTTTCAGCGGTGGTGGCTGTGCTTCTTGTCATGGAAATACCAGACCGAGAATGGGGGTAAATTGATATAGGACAATAATGCATGTTGTAGAGATGCACGGCCGTGCATCTCTACAACATGCATTACAACAACAAAAGCCCCCATTCTCTCAATTTCGAAAAGAGTGCAGAGTCCATAAAGTCATCAAAATTCTTTAGGTCTGATTTTTCGAATGAGGACTTAAAATCCAAGAAATTCATCACAGTGCCCTTGTCTGTACTCATTTCAGCAAGGGTTTCACTGAGCCATTTGCCCATATCTGCAGGCATTTCCACGGCTGCATCGCCCTTTTTATTGTACCAGCTTAGGGCTGCATACTGTTGTTTTTTACCCTTTTCGTCTAAATCTTCGAAGAATTGAATTTCGGGCATTTTACCCAGCCAATAGAGTCTGCTGCCTGGTTTTGCTGCTATAGCTTCAGCCTCTTCCAGGGCATTTTCAATAAAATCGTTTTTAACCGAGGCTTTGGGTATTTTGAAGTCGAACCAGTGACTGAGTGGCAGTTCGAAACCGACGCCCTGCATATAGTTGTAAAGTGAAATTCTGAGGCCTTCGCTGAAAAGCTCATGGTCGGCTCCTTTTGGGTCATCGTGCCAAAAGTCATTCTCGGCAAAGCCGCCAAACTCTGGTCCTGTATGCACTATTCCGTAAGCTTCGGGATTAAGTCCGGCAGGGCTGTGCGCCGTCATTGCAAACTGATGCCAGAAGCCCGATTGAATGACCCCTGCTTCGAGCAGCTGTCGAACCATTTCCATCGAATCAATTGTCTCCTGAGCTGTTTGTGTTGGAAATCCGTACATCAGGTAAGCATGCACCATGATGCCCGACTGCGTAAAAGCATCGGCTACCTGAGCCACCTGAGCCACTGTAACACCCTTTTTCATTAGGGCAAGCAAACGGTCAGATGCTACTTCAAGACCTCCCGATACTGCTATACAGCCTGAAGCTTTCAACAAGCGGCAGAGATCAGGCGAAAAACTTTTTTCGAAACGGATATTGGTCCACCATGTCACACTGAGTTTGCGTTTCAATATTTCAATAGCCAAATCTCGCATGAGCGCAGGGGGCGCTGCTTCATCCACAAAATGGAAGCCGTTTTGTCCGGTTTGAGCAATGATGGTTTCGATTCTATCGCAGAGTATTTCTGCACTAATGGGCTCGTATCTTTGAATATAGTCGAGACTGACATCGCAAAAAGAGCATTTGCCCCAATAGCAGCCATGAGCCAGGGTGAGTTTGTTCCAGCGTCCATCACTCCAAAGTCGGTGCATGGGGTTGAGCAGGTCGATGACAGAAAGGTACTGATCGAGTTTGAGTTCCCTGTAATCGGGGGTTCCAACCTCGCGTTGCGGAATATCTTTTTCATCGGCGCCATTGCAATAGCTTACTACGCCGCCTATAAGGGCAAAAATTCTTTTAAGTTTTGGCAGCGCTCTTTTTCCATCCAAATATTCCAAAAGGCAAATGAGCGGAAGTTCACCATCATCGAGGCTTATAAAATCGAGGTAGTTAAAAACCCTTTCTTCGCTCAGGCGGCGCAACTCGGTATT
>JBILRK010000526.1:0-2585 GCA_044372705.1 Saprospira sp.
CACTTCGACGAAAGTCCACAATTGCCATATGGTTACCCTATGAGTATGCTCATGTCATTTGTTCCTCCGCTCTGGTTTGCCGTGATGAATCCAAGGATAAAAGCTTTGAATCAGGAGGTTAAGTCATTTGGACAGAATTGAGGCTCGTTGAAAATTTAGTTAGATTTGCCATTAATGTAGGAAAATTAGGGCTCAGATGTAGCTTGATGTTTTTATTAAGTTTGAACTACTAAATACTATTAAATAACAACTTCTTATATCCGTGACTACAAATAACCTTTAATTATTTATTAAAAGCGAATTTCTCACTATCTTCGCCCTGCGAATTTTTATTCAATAAATTAACCCTGGTTAATATACTATGTTCAATAATCTACAGGACAGTTTAGAATCGGCCTTTAAAAGCCTGAAAGGCGACGGTAAACTTACCGAAATCAATGTTGCCACTTCCATTAAAGAAATTCGTCGCGCCCTTGTCGATGCCGACGTGAACTATAAAATTGCCAAGGAATTTACCGACAAGATAAAAGAGGAGGCCTTGGGCACCCGCAACGTACTCAATGCGGTAAAGCCCGGAGAGTTGATGGTGAAAATTGTATTCGATGAGTTGGTTTCCCTCATGGGTGGGCAGTCTGTCGGCGTCAATATAAATGGCGCGCCAGCAGTTGTACTTATTGCAGGTCTGCAAGGTTCAGGTAAAACAACCTTCACCGGTAAATTAGCCAAACATCTTTCAACAGCGCGTAAGAAAAAAGTACTGCTCATTGCCTGCGACGTCTATCGTCCTGCTGCGATTAATCAGCTTTCGGTACTTGCCGAACAGGTTGGAGTAAGCATTTACAAAGAAATCGAAAATAAAAATCCGGTTGAAATTGCACTCAATGGTATTCAGCATGCCAAAGACAATAAATTTGATCTTGTAATAGTCGATACTGCGGGCCGTCTTGCCATAGATGAGGAGATGATGCGCGAAATCGAGAATGTAAAGGCTGCCATCAATCCAACCGAAACTTTGTTTGTTGTTGATGCAATGACTGGACAGGATGCAGTAAATACTGCTAAGGCATTCAATGACAGAATAAACTATGACGGAGTAGTTCTCACCAAATTAGATGGTGACACCCGTGGTGGTGCAGCTCTTTCAATAAAATATACCGTAGGCAAGCCAATTAAGTTTGTCAGTATGGGCGAAAAGATGGAAACGCTTGATATTTTCCATCCCGACCGTATGGCACAGCGTATTCTGGGTATGGGCGATATCGTTTCGCTTGTAGAAAAAGCTCAGGCAGAATTTGACGAAAAAGAAGCCCAAAGACTTGAGAAAAAAATCAAGAAAAATCAGTTCGATTTTAACGATTTTCTAACGCAGTTGGGTCAAATCCGTAAGATGGGGAATCTTAAAACCCTCATCGGTATGATTCCTGGTATGGGCAAAATGGCGAGAGATCTCGATGTTGATGATAAATCATTCGATAAGATTTCTGCCATTATTTATTCAATGACAGCTGCCGAGCGTTCCAATCCTGCACTTTTGAACGGAAGTAGAAAAAAACGTATTGCAGCTGGATCGGGCCATAAACTCGAGGCAGTAAATCAATTCATCCGCCAATTTGAGCAAATGCGTGAAATGATGTTCAAAATGAGCAACATGAGTGGTAAGGGTGGTTTTCCGGGTGGCAAAATGCCAAAAATGCCCGGTATGTAAATTTGGAGTCATAAGCTTTATATAGTGTGCGCACTGTCGCTTAGAAATCCCGCCTCTGGCGGGATTTTTTATTGTATAACTCAGCCTTTCTTAAAGACAATTTTTTATATTTGTAAAAGTATTAGGGATAACCAATGTTTTAAATTCAACGCTCATGAAAATAGTATTATTTTTTTTATTTTTCATTCCGCTTTGTACGCTGAATGCGCAAATTAAAGCAACACTGACTTTCAAAGATTCAAACTGTAAACAGGCTGATTGTGAATGCTATGAATGTCTTTATACATTCACGGATGAACAGGGAAAGGAGTTGATTTTTAATCAGATAAAAGTGGATAAAATCCCTGAATTCTTTACTCAACGCGAAGGGCAAACAATAATAAATGCCGATATGCTTGGCAAAAGCTTTTTTGTTGAATATAAAGAAGGGGTATGTGTTTGTCTGAGAAATGAAAAGAATGGATCTTATATGGAAGAAACGCCATCAAGGGTAATTTTTTCAATCTCACCATCAAAATAATTTCGAGCTGACTTGTTAAGTCAAATAATGATTAGGCGATTTTTTAATAAGTTATAGGTTGGAATTTTTTTTATTCCAAAATTCTCGCTTCTGTTCTGCGATTCTCCTGTTTCCCAGAAGCTGTATCATTGTCTGCAATAGGTTCTGTTTCTCCATATCCCACTGCAACTAATCTGTCTTTTGCTATACCTTTATTAATCAGATAATTGATAACTGATTCTGCTCTTGCCTGTGAAAGTTTCATGTTCTCCATGTCGTCTCCATCACTATCTGTATGTCCGGCGATTTCAACCTTTAGATCATTTTTAATTTTTAATACATAGGCCAGATTGTCAAGTGCCTTGAAAGATGCTGGTCTTA
>JBILRK010000360.1:0-3489 GCA_044372705.1 Saprospira sp.
ATGAAGTAGAAGACCTTTTCAAATCGGCTTCAGATGGCAGAGGTGTAACCGAAACGGAATTAAAAACCCTTCAGTATATCAGAGCAAATTTTGTTTTCACAGAAGCTTCTGCAAAGTTGTTCGATGAGAAAATGGCTGCGCTGTAAACACTTTAAATTTTATAATTAAAAAAGAGTCGACAGATTTAATCTGTTGACTCTTTTTAATCACTAATCCACTTGTCAAATATTATTCATTGCCAATCTGAATCCTATTCTGGCACTGCTTTTTTGTTGCTGCAGACAATGCCGCGACCCTATCTGCAGCGAGTAAGGTCCATCGAACCAGCTGCCACCTTTCACTATTCTAAAGGAATTATCTTCAGGTATATTTTTTTGAGCAAATCTTACATAATCAGTGACAAAAGGGATAAGAATCTGTTTTTTGTAATTTGAAAGATCTGCCTCGCTAAAAAGATGTTCATTTAGTTTAAGCCTTTTCATTTCGTTGAGCATAAAATCAGCCGCAGCTTGCAGTCCTTTTTCTTTATAAAAATCAAATATTCTACTAAAATCTGGCTTCTCTTTAGCGTCGGCTGAGCTATTTTCTCTGAAAGCATTCAAAAGCTCATCATCTTTTATCCCAGGAATACCTAAGTACAAAACATCCATAACCCATTCACTTACATTTCCTGACATATTGTAGATTCCATAGGAATTTGGAGGATATGATTCAGAAGGTGCTGTTATTGAGGTATTATCGCTAAAATTCTGCACATCGAGAACAAAACCATTCCGGTCAGGCAAAAATCTAAAATTGCCCAGGAGTAATCCATTTTTATCGCGAAGCATGGAACTTCCCCAACCAAAACGAACAAAAGGCTGATTATCACTAAGCTTTACATTTTTACCCATTGCAGCAGCTTCCCATTCCGCCTCCGTCGGTAGTCTAAAATTTGGCAAAAGCGTCTTGCCCGCTGCCTTTAGCTCCACATTCACTTTTTCGCTAAGCCAGTTACAATAAGCATTGGCCTGTTCCCAGCTAACCCCAACAACCGGATAATTATCATAGGCAGGGTGTCGAAAATAATGACCCACCATTGGGTTAAAATAACTGTATGGAAATTCTTGAATCCAAATCAGTGTATCTGGCAGAAATTTCGCGGCCATTTTACCAAGATTTTTCTCCATATCCTTACAGAAATTTCTGTATTCGAGATTAGTGACCTCAGTTTTAGAAATATAAAAAGCTGAATTTGCAACTCTTTTTTTAAGCGCCAATCCTATTAGAGTTGAATCAGATGCAGTTATTTCTGCAGACTCAACATTGTTCATAATAATGGTCTTTCCCTCTATCAGAACCATTTGTTCAGTTATTTTTTTAACAGCTAAAGGCATTTTTGAAAATTGATCCTTCTGCGAAAATAATGTTTGAACTTGTATCATTAAAACGACTGCAACTAGTATGTTTTTAATTTTCATAAATTGAATTTTTCTATTCATAATGACAAGATTAAAAAAGGTTACAAAAAAAATATTTTTTGATTCATAAAGAGAAGATTCCTGTAGAAAAATTCAAACGAGAGCTTCATCAGACATCAGACAAAAAAACCTAAATCAATAACTTTATTTTCGAATTTATTGGCTAAAAAAAAATCCGACCTTTTTCAAGATCGGATTCTCCTATTTAGCTCAAAAGTTATTATCTTTTGTTGTAACCGCCACCTCTGTTTCCACCGTGACCACCGCCTCTATTGTCGTGGCCGCCACCTCTGTGACCGCCATTTCCACCACCTTCACGTGGTGCGCGTTCTCTCTCGACATAGCCTTCAGGTTTTGGCAGAAGGGCTTTGCGCGAAAGTTTGAGCTTGCCGGTTTTAGGATCAATTTCGACGAGTTTTACCTCAACAACATCGCCTTCTTTTAGTACATCTTCAACGTTTTCAACGCGTTCCCATGAAATTTCTGAAACGTGCAGCAAACCGTCTTTACCTGGCAGGAATTCAACAAAGGCACCAAAAGGCATCAGTTTTACAACCTTACCTTCATATACCTCTCCTATTTCAGGCTCAGTAATGATACCTTTGATAATCGCCATTGCTTTAACAACATTTTCCATTTTACCTGAAATATACACATAGCCTTTGTTGTCTTTCTCTTCGATTGTAACAACTGCTCCTGTATCTTTCTGGATTCCCTGAATAACCTTTCCGCCTGTACCGATGATACCTCCGATAAATTTGGAATCAACCAGCATCAGTTCAATGCGAGGCGCATGAGGTTTAAGATCAGCTCTAGGAGCATCCATTGTTTGATTCATAACATTCAGAATATGCAGACGACCTTCTTTTGCCTGATCCAAAGCTCTTGTGAGCAATGCATAATCCAAACCATCAATTTTGATATCCATCTGAACACCACAGATACCAGCAGATGTACCTGTAACTTTGAAGTCCATATCACCTAAGTGATCCTCATCTCCAAGGATATCAGAGAGTACAACTGAACGGGTATTATCGGTGATAAGTCCCATAGCAATTCCCGAAACAGGCGCTTTGATTGGAACACCAGTGTCCATAAGTGCCAAAGTGCCAGCACAAACAGTTGCCATAGAAGAAGAACCGTTCGATTCTAAAATATCTGATACAATACGAACTACATAAGGATATTCCTTCGGCATCATTTGCAGGATGGAACGACGTGCAAGGTTACCATGTCCTACTTCGCGACGGCTTACACCACCACGACGGGTGGTCTCATTGGTTGAAAATGCTGGAAAATTATAATGCAAATTAAACCTTTCATAATACTGTTCCATGGCATTGTCATTTAATGCCTCATCCAATTTAGAACCCAAAGTTACAGTTGTAAGTGATTGAGTTTCTCCACGAGTAAAGAGTGCAGAACCGTGTGGAGAAGGAAGATAATCCACTTCACACCAAATTGGGCGAATTTCGTTTGGCTTACGACCATCGAGACGAATCTGATGGGTTAAGACCGCATCACGGACAGTTTCCCATTTCAAATCATCATAATAACGGTTGAAAAATTTCACAAGTTCTTTCCATGCTTCTTCACCGTGCTTCTCTTTGAGTTGAACTTCTGCAGCTTCTTTTACAGCTTTCAAACTGTCTCTTCTAGTAGCTTTATCTGTACCAGCTAGGGAAATATCCATTATCTGCTGACGGCAAAGTTCGGCAACAGCTGTTTTAATCTCTTCGTTTTCTGCAGGTAATGCAACAACTCTGGTTTCGCTTACACCAGCAAGTCTACGAAGTTCAAGCTGTAATTTACACTGTTCTTTAATGGCTTCGTGAGCGACTTTGATAGCTTCAATGAGATCGGCTTCCTGGCATTCTTTTGCCTCACCTTCCAACATTACAATATTATCTTCACTTCCTGCAATGATAAAGTCCATATCGGCTTCAAGCAAAGCAGAACGTGATGGATTGATAACAAACTCTCCATTGATTCTGGCAACACGGACTTCAGAAATTGGTCCATTAAAAGG
>JBILRK010000361.1:0-3483 GCA_044372705.1 Saprospira sp.
TATTGGCATCACCATTTTGAGCATTACCACTGTTATCAGTAGTTTTCATGATGATATTCTGAGAAGCTTTCATGCTGCGGTAAGCAGGATACCAGTCTTCAGTTACAACACCGAAAGTGAACTGCTCGCAAAGATCAAGATCTTCTTCGAAGTTTGTATCGTCAACAACATCAACTTTCAAACCTGAAATATCAGATTTGTACATGCCAGTTGGGATTTTTGCAATAGTTTTGGCAGCACTGTAACGAACATCAGCTGCTTTGAGGTCTGGAGATTTAAGACCACCGAATGGATCTTCGCTGCAATCTTCTTCGCAAGCACGTGGCTTGAGACATCCGCAATATCCAGTTTGTTGGAAGTCGAAGTTGTAAGTGTTGCAATCGCCATTTTTTTCAATAGATCCGCAAGAACGGCCAGTTGGTTTCCATACAATTTTACCACCTTGGTCAACACCTGTGTAAAGCATGAATCCATCTTCGGAGGTGCCTACAGCAGGAAGCTTGATTTTTACTGATTTACCAGGCTCTAATGCTGCGCCATTAAATTTAGCATCAAAATAAGCTACACCATTAGTGTAATATCTCTTGCCATTTACATCTGTCATTGTGATATTGGCAGCTTTGAGGGCATTGGCAGTAGGGAAAGTTTTGTATTCGAACTGAATATTTTTGTTTTTGTTAGGTTTGAAAGTACCTTTTTCAACAAAAACTTCCATACAACCGCTTCTCAAAAGCGTATCGCGGTCATCATCTTCAAGAGCAAAGAGAATGAAAACACGACGGTTTTCAGCTTTGCCACCTGAACCATATTTCAATTCTTTCTCACCGTAGAAGAAAAGTTCGATTTTATCTTCAGGTTCACCTGTTGTTTTAAGGTATTCAAAGGCAGAAATTGCACGTTTCTCAGATAGACCCATGTTGTAGTTGTCTGTTCCAATGTCACAGGTATAACCTGCCACGCGAACTTTCAAACGGCGTGTTTTTGACACTTCGAGAAAGGAGTCAATAGTGGCTTTGCTATTCGGTTTCAGTACAGCCTTGTTAAATTCGAAGTAAACCTCGAAACTATCCTTGAGCTCCTGTGCGTTTGAAATTGCAATGCTTAGCAAAGCAAACAAACAGCTTAAATATAACTGCTTCATTTTGATGGTTTTTATAATTATTTAATGTTTGCATAGTTTAATCGGTCGCAAATATAAGCATTTTTGGTAAATTAAAAATTCAAATCAAGATTTCTGATAAAAAAAGGAAAGTTTAAGGCGGTATAAATGAATTGATTTTGAATGGAAGAAAAATTGACAAAAAAAAAGAGGATTCTTGGTAGAATCCTCTGAAATTTAGAATTTAAAAACAGCGCCCAATGCAGGTAAGATAGGTAACTGATTTACCCTGCGGTACCTTATCCTGTCAAAGTAAAAGATGTTTGGACGGTCATATACATTTGTGATACTGGCATTCAGTAAAAGTTTTGCTTTTTTACCAAAATCGACGGTGTATCTCAACGAAAAGTCGAGCCTGTGGTAATATGGCAATCTTCTGGTATTTATGAGATCAGAATAAATTACACCTAGCTCAACATCAGGATCGTTGTTTTGTGTGACGTAATCTGTATTGATACCATCCTGAAAATTAAATTGTGAATAAAATCCCTGTGTTGCAGTGAAAGGGAAGCCCGAACCCAAGTTCCATCTGAGAGAAACTTCAAAAGGATGTTCCGTTTTAGTTCTTCTTTCTTCAGGACTCATTTCTTTCATCTTTCCAATTCTGAATTTGTAAGAGCTTACAATATTCATATTGTGTCTGCGGTCAAAAGATGCATAATATTTTTGAATTCCGTCGTCACGAGTTACATAGCCCAGAGAGTAAGCCAGGTAAAAGTAAAACTGGTCTTTTTCGTAGGTGCCGTTAAAATCTATTCCATATGCCTGGCCATTTTCTGCAATGTAGGCAGGATCTTTATCGTCTTTTCTGTTGCGGTTCAAACCAACAATTTGTGGAAACCACTTCCAATAAGGCTCAATGTTTATAGAAATGTTTTTGCTGATATTTGCTTCAAAACCGGCAATTGCATGAATCGAAGTTTGAAGATTTGATTTTGCGTTGCCATATAGTGGTCTTCTTTGAACAGAATCATAACCTATGATTTTTTGAACTTGAACATCTGGAAAACCAAGGTAGCCAACAAAAAGATTTACAATATCACGTTCGTCAACAGAGCTGATAACACCCTGAGAATAAAGGCCACCTGCCATTTTGAAACGCAAAGAATTATTAATATTATATTTTAATGCCAATCGTGGCTCAGCTCTGAATGAACCGCCCTGCGTTGCATAATATTGTGCTCTGAAACTAGGTTCAATAACAGCTTTGCCTACTAGACCTTTGTAGCGCAGATAGAAGGCAACTTCATTGTTCGACTGTTTATTGTTTCGGTACTCAATGCCCCTGTTGTTTGTAAATCTGAAATCTGTGGTATAGGTATTTAACTCAAAACCATAATTAACCTCACTGTTTCTGGCCAAAAAGTAGGAGAAATTTACGTTGGCATTAAAGCAGCTAACTTTATTGAAACGCTCTTTTGTGCTGTCTCCTTCAATGAAATTAGCAGCATAGTTTGAATAGCCTATATTACCTTCCATGATCAGTTTGGCAGAACCAGGCACAATTCTGAAATCGAGTCCACCACCAGCAGAATTCCATTTATACTGAGCAACATCAGTAAAGTTTGAATTATCATTAAAGCTGAAACCAAAGGCGTTTAAGCGACTACCATTAGAGGTGTTAAATGACAATTTTCCATGAAAATCGGTAAAGCTGTATGGTAGGGTAGTATTAGCGGCTTCTGTTCTGGGTCTTTCCAAGATTGGCTTATAAAACCAATTTGAAGTCTGGTTAAGGTAAGAATGTTTTCCGGTAATCATAAAGGAAAGGCTGTTTCCTTTACTTTCATCGAGTTTAATGATTGGTCCTTCGAACAGGAATTTAGAAACAAAAGGATTGGCACTCAACATACCAGAAAATCTTTTTTTGTCACCATCTCTGGTTTTGATGTCAATTACTGCAGAAGATCTGCCGCCATATTTTGCGCTGAAACCACCTGTGTAAACATCAATACTTCTTATTACCTCAGTTTCGAAAACCGAGAAAAAGCCAATGGAGTGAAAGGCATTTAATAGGGTCATCCCATCCAAAATAATTTTATTTTGAACTGGCGCACCCCCACGTATGTATATCTGACCGCCCTGATCACCTGTGAAGATAACTCCGGGTATAACCTGTAGGTATTGTGCAAAATCTGATTCGCCACCCGCTGAAGGTAGTCTGAGAATGTCTTTGGCTGTTATTCTTACTACAGAAACTCTGGTATCTGTTTGTGATTCTTCTCTTTGGGAGGTAACTTCAACGGTCTCTGTCTTTAAAGAAGAAGGAACCATCGAAATATTGAAATTTAACATCTTTCCTGTCTCAACGGTAATTTCTACAC
>JBILRK010000362.1:0-3475 GCA_044372705.1 Saprospira sp.
ATTAACGAAGTTAATCTGTCTAAATCAGTATTGACCACTAAAAATCTGTTGTCTTTTAAAAAAGTCTAGCGTCTAATGTCTTATAGTCTAAAAAAGCTGACTTCTACCTTCTAATTTAGTTGGCCTTTAAGGAAAATTGTAGCAGAGGAGCGCGGTATTTTAATTCCGCTATTGGTTAAAGAAACAATCATTTTCCTCTACCTTGTAAAATAACAAGTACCGTATAAAAAAGGATTTTGATATCAAGCGCCAGCGAAATATTATCTATGTATAAGATGTCATATTTCAAACGCTGAATCATTTCTTCAACATTCGAAGCATAGCCATATTTTACCTGCCCCCATGAGGTGATACCCGGTCGCACTTTTAGCAAATGCCTGACATGCGGAGCTTTTTCAGCAATTTGGTCGAGGTAAAACTTGCGTTCAGGGCGTGGGCCAACCAAAGACATATCGCCTTTTAATACATTCCAGAATTGAGGAATTTCGTCCAAGCGGTATTTTCTCATTACCCTGCCCCAAGCTGTACAGCGGTCATCATTATCCTGCGATAATTTGGGCCCTTCTTTTTCCGAATCGACATACATAGATCGGAATTTGTAAATCATAAATGATTTGCCATACAATCCTGTTCTTTCCTGTTTATAAAAAATGGGGCCTTTTGAGGACAATCTCACTCTTATTGCGACGTATAAGTATAAAGGTGAAAAAATTATCAAAACGAACAAAGATGCAATAACATCGATCAACCTTTTTACAACCGAAAACCAAACAGGCATCAACTGTGGACTTATTTCAATGAGTACTTCGCTGTAAACATTTGTCATCTTTACCCTGCCCAATAATATCTCATACATGTCTGGTATAACCTTAATTAGTATGTTTCGTCCAGAAAGTATATTGATAATTTTTTGAGTGAGTTCCGACTCGCTAGGTTCTAGTGCTAATATGACTTCATCTGGTTTTGTTTCCTGCAAAATATCTTCAAGGGCATCGGTTTTTCCAAGATGAGGAAATTCATTCAGTGATACGGAGAACTCCGATTTTGGTTTGTCGAAAACTGTTACAAAACCTTGAAAATTATAATAATTGGCATTTCGACCAGAGATGATATCTTTGTGCAAGTCAGATGCAATTTTTGAGCTGCCAATCAAAATGGTTCTGAACCTTATTTTACCTTTTTTAATCCTGTTTTTTGCCCATTCCAGTATAAAAAGTCGAAATCCTAATGTGAAAAATAATTGTATGAGGAAAAGAGAGAAAAATGCGTAATAATAGCCCTTGTATCCCTCTGCATAATAATGTATGTCATTCAGCAAGAGTATGAAAAACAGAATAAAACTACCGATTAGAACGGTGTAAACACTACGCATTAGTTCGTTTAATCTTGACATTCGATATACATTTCCGTAACTATCGAAAAGTACATGCAGCAAAAGCCAGAAGGGAGGCACTGTTAAAATGCCATAAACGTAATTCCAATTGTTGATTGCAGCCCAAAAGCTTTCCACCTGCTGATATTCCAGGTATGATTTTCTAAAATAGAAAAACAGTGTCCATGCAATAAAAGCTGCCAATAAATCGGAAAAAATATAGGCCAATAGACTATTTGGAATTCTTTTACTCATCAAAAAAATCTAATTTAGAAATGCAGCAGTTTTATATTGTCTATATAAATTTTGGCCTCAGTTTGACCCCTACCAGTAATACTGGCTCTTAGAAATACTGAGTAAGAATCTGCATTCAGTTCGTAAATGTCGCCCGTCAATTCAAAATAAATTTTATTCCATCCTTCAATTGTATTCATTCCTCCTTTGATAAAAACTTCATCAGAGCCAATGTTACGATGAGCAATTAGCCCAACTGTTATGGGAACATTTGTTTTATAATTCAATTCAAGATAAACCGGCGATGCTACAGTTGGTGATTGAAGATTTGAGTATCTGAAAGTAGTTGAAACGTAGCATTCGGGATTTAAACTGTCAATTACCAATTGTCCCGAATATAAACCTTCGAAGACTTCAACAGTTTGTTTTTGAATGTCAGAGTCGGGGAATAGGTCTATATCATTGCCAAAAACCACACCTGGCGCTTCAAAATCGTCAATAATAATAAACTTCACATCGGGATTGTAGCTAAATACAGGATATAATGTATCTATTTCTCCTTGTCTCATATTTACCAATTTTTCGTAAGGATCGAAAAAGGGATAAATCGCTTTGTTGCTCGAAATGCCATTGTTGTCGATGCCTGCAAAAACCCTAACTCTTTGAATCGAGGCTGTATCACTGATAATTGCAGGCAGAATGAGTGGAAAATTATTGGCCCCTATGAGTTGGCCATCTACACTCACCCAGGCATTGGTAAATCGATGACTGCTGCTGCCTTCTAAGGCAGAATCAACTGCTAGAAAACTAATAGAGGGAACCGAAATATAGCCAGGTATATCCGGATTTTTATCCTTAATACAGGATTGAAAAGTAATTACTAAAAAGATTGTAGCGAGAATTATATTGAGCTTTGACATTATAGGTGTTGTATTTTTCGATTTTTTTCAATTTCAGCAAGAATATCATGCGCCAATTCTAGTGCTATAACACCATCATACAAAGGAACGCTTGTTTCCTTATTTTGGAAAATAGATTCGGCAAATAATTTTAATTCTGTTTTGATAGCGTTTATTGCGCTTGATTCAGGCATTTCAAATTCAAGGTATTTTTTACCAGATGAAGTCTCTAATTCCATCAAATCTTCACGGCCCGATTCATTCGAATCCTTCAATCTGATAATTTCAGTTTTTTTGTCTAAAAAATCCATGCTTATATAAGCATCATTTTGAAAAAGCCTGAATTTTCTCATCTGTTTCATTGAAATTCTGCTGGCAGTGATATTGGCAACTGTTCCATTTTCGAATTCAATGCGTGCGTTTGCTATATCCTCTGTTTCGCTTAAAACGGCGACTCCATTCGCATAAATTTTGTAAACCGGAGCATCAACCAGTTTTAGTAAAATGTCGAGGTCGTGAATCATCAAGTCCAATACAACAGAGACGTCCGTTCCTCTGGGATTAAAAACGGAAAGCCGATGAGCCTCAATAAATTTAGGTTTAATTTCCTGCCCAACGAGAGACAAAAAAGCAGGATTAAATCGTTCAACAAATCCTACCTGGCCTTTTACCCCATATTTTTTCGCAGCCTTAAGAATAGCATTCGCTTCTTTCGGTGTAGAGCAAATTGGTTTTTCAATGAAAATATCTTTAGAATTTTCAATAGCTTTAATAGCCAATGCATAATGATAAACTGTAGGTGCAACTATGTCCACTGCATCGCATGAGTCAAGCAGGCTTTCTTCGCTATCGAAACTTTTTACAGCATAAGTTTTGGCTACCTCTTCCGATATTTTTTTATCCGGATCGTAAAACCCAATAAATTCAAAAACATCCTTCAGTTCGAGTAGACATTTTAGATGAATTTTAC